>WBUV01000106.1 GCA_008933525.1 Bacteroidales bacterium
CCCTCGAAAAGGCCATTTTTTGAGTTGATGGCAAGGTTGCGCATGTTTACTTTCAAATCCTTACTTATAACTTCAGATATTCGGTTTAGAATTCCAAGTTCATCGGCGCCCGTAATTTTTATTGTGGATTGGAATGCTCCTGCCTTTGATGTTCCTTTCCATTTTGCTTTTACAATTCTATAACCCCAGCGGTTATGCAGCTGATTTGCGTTCGGACAGCTTGTGCGATGTATCTTTATCCCTTCGCTAACCGTTACAAAACCAAACACATCGTCACCGAATATTGGATTACAGCACTTTGCGAGTTTATAATCTATATTAACCAACTTTTCATCTATAATCAGAAAGTCGGTGCTGTTTTTTTCCTTCTCGCTTTCAACTTTTTGTGATTCAAGTTTAGAAACATCAGTTGTTTCTAAAGTTTCGTTTGTAATAATACTCTTAAGTACCGATGGGTCAATTTTACCCTCGGCAACTCTTATAAAGATATCGGTTGGTTTCTTTAGTTTTAGATGTTTGGTAATTTTCAAAAGAGCCTCGTCGGCATCATCAATTTTCCAATTCTTAAAGCGGCGAAAAAGAATCTCTTTTCCCTCGGCAATTTCCTTGTTCTCAGCATCCCTCAATTCTTGTTTAATCCTTGTTTTTGCTTTGGATGTAACAACAATCGAGAGCCAATCCTTTTTGGGACTCTGTTTCTTTGAGGTGATAATCTCAATAACATCGCCATTTTGAAGTGTTTGCTTAATTGTAACGTTTTTTCCGTTTACAATAGCACCAGTACATTGCGACCCAATTGCTGAGTGGATATCGAAAGCAAAGTCAAGTACGGTTGATTTTGCTGGGAGTTTACGAATATCGCCTTTTGGTGTAAATACGTAAATATCTGAGGCCTGAATGTCTACATCCAATTTATCCACATGCTCCTCTGGCGAAGTCTCTGCCGATTCTAATACTTCTCTAACACGTAATACCCATTCATCAACTCCCTGTTCCTGACGGATTCCTTTGTACTTCCAGTGTGCAGCAAGTCCTTTCTCCGCAATTTCGTCCATTCTGGTTGTGCGGATTTGTACCTCAACCCATTTATCCTCGGGTCCAAGAACCGTTGTGTGTAACGATTCGTAACCTGATTTTTTAGGTACCGATATCCAATCCCTTAACCTTTCGGTGTTTGGTGTGTACTTATCGGTTATAATGGAGTAAACCTGCCAGCAATCGGATTTCTCCGATTCGGGCTTTGAGTTTAGTATAATTCTGATAGCAAATATGTCGTGAACATCTTCAAAATCAACTTGCTGACTCTGCATTTTTCTGAATATAGAGTAGACTGATTTTGTGCGTCCTTTTATCTCAAATTCATACCTGCGTTTTTTTAGTTCCTCCTCAATTGGGCCAATAAACTCTTTGATGAATTTATTCCTGGTAGCAGTGGTCTCCTTTAATTTCTTGATAATATGCTTGTACTCCTTGGAATGGATAAATTTCATGGATAAGTCTTCCATTTCCGACTTAAGTCTATACAACCCTAGCCTATGAGCTAAGGGTGCGTATAAATGGAAGGTTTCCCACGACCGCTTTATCTGTATATCCTTGCTGGAGTAACTTAACGACCGCATAGTTTCTAGCCTGTCGGCTAGTTTAATAAGTATTACGCGAGCATCGCTAGATAAGCTGATGATAAGTTGACGGAAATTCTCCGATTGTGCTTTTGGATTTTTAAGGTCGAGACTCGATATACGTGTAAAGCCTTCAACAATATTGGCAACTTTTGCGCCAAATCGTTTCTCAATTTCAATTTTTGTAAGTTGATTTCGTTCAATCGATTCGTGAAGCAATGCTGCAATTACCGATGATGTTCCCAATCCAATTTCATCAACACAAATTCTGGCAACATCGGTTAAGTGTATTATGTAAGGATTACCTGAATCGCTTTTAACCTCACTGTTTATCTCGGAGGAGAGTTTAAAAGCGTCTCTAATTAGTTTCTGATTTTCCTTGGTAACAACATTCTTTACAGACCTCAATAAAGCCCTATATCGATTTAAAACTAATCTTTTGTCTTTTTCTGAATACTGTTGCATTGCCTTATGTGTTTTGGTAAATATAAAGATTTTTTTAAATGATAATATTTTGGATGGTTCATTCCATCCATGGAGTTTTTTACTTTTCGTTATCTTTATACAAATTTTTGAATTATGTCAACCGAGCAGATTTATCAGAGAATTAAAAGTTTACGGGAGCAACTGAATCATCATAACTATCAATACTATGTTCTGTCGCAACCAACCATTAGCGATTATGAGTTTGATGCTCTGCTCAAGGAGTTGACCGATTTGGAGGCTCAGCACCCTGAGTTCGACGACCCCAATTCACCAACAAAAAGAGTTGGTAGCGATGTTTCTAAGGAGTTTAACCAGGTTAAGCACCGATTTCCAATGCTTTCGCTGGCAAATACATACACCGAGGAGGAGGTTTTAGATTTTGAAGATAGAGTTTTAAAGGCACTAACCACCGAGCCAGAGTACGTTTGTGAGTTGAAGTACGATGGCGTTGCCATTGGATTAACTTACAAAAATGGGAAGTTGGTGCAGGCTGTTACCCGTGGCGATGGAACCATTGGCGATGATGTTACGGCCAATGTCCGTACCATTAAATCCATTCCACTTGTTCTGCACGGCAATTATCCTGATGACTTTGAGATTCGTGGCGAAATATTTATGCCTCGAAATGTGTTTGAGGAGTTGAACCGTGAGCGCGAGGAGGATGGCGATACTCCATTTGCAAATCCTCGAAATGCAGCTTCGGGTACATTAAAGTTACTAAACTCCACTGTTGTTGCTAAACGCAAGTTGGATTGTTTCCTTTACTATGTTTTAGGCGATAATTTACCATTCGATAATCATTACCAAAACCTTGTTGCAGCCAAAGACTGGGGCTTTAAGGTTTCAGAGCACGTTAAACTTTGTACAACCTCAAAACAGGTTATGGATTACATCCATTACTGGGACGATGCACGTAAGAAACTGCCATTCGACACCGATGGTGTAGTTGTTAAGGTAAGTTCCTATCAACATCAAAATGCTTTAGGACTTACTGCCAAAACTCCACGGTGGGCAATTGCATATAAGTTTAAACCTGAACGGGTAAGCACAACCTTGCTTTCCGTCGACTTTCAGGTTGGGCGCACAGGTGCCGTTACTCCAGTTGCAAACCTTAAGCCAGTGAAGTTGGCTGGAACAGTTGTTAAACGTGCATCGCTGCATAATGCCGACCAGGTGGAGTTATTGGATATTCGCATTGGCGATTCGGTTTTTGTAGAAAAGGGCGGGGAAATCATTCCAAAAATTGTGGGTGTAGATAGTTCCCAACGAACGCTTTTCAGCACGCCATTTGTATTTCCGGAGAATTGCCCTGAGTGCGGAACGCAATTGGTGAGGCCTGAGGGCGAAGCACGCCATTTTTGTCCAAATCAAATAGGTTGTCCACCCCAAATCAAAGGAAAAATAGAGCATTACATCAGTCGAAAGGCATTAAATATTGATGGATTAGGCGAGGAGACGGTTGCTCTACTGTTCGATAATAAATTGATAAAAGACCCGTCGGATTTATATACTTTAACTAAAGAACAGTTGCTTAATTTGGAACGATTTGCTGAAAAATCGGCCGATAATGCCATACGAAGTATAGAGAATTCCAAGCAAATACCTTTTCCAAAAGTGCTTTATGGAATTGGAATACGCTATGTAGGCGAAACCACAGCCCGTAAACTTGCAATGCATTTTGGAAATATCGACTCTATAACAAGTGCTAAAATGGAGGATTTGCTTGAGGTTGATGAAGTGGGAGAGAGGATTGCTCAAAGTATTATCGATTTCTTTTCAAATCCGCTTAACGTTGATTTTATTTCAAAGTTAAAGGGTTTTGGAGTTAAGTTGGAAATATCATCATCGGAACAACAGGTCAAGTCCGATAAATTGAAAGGATTATCCATAGTTATTTCAGGGACTTTCTCCAGAATTTCGCGTGATGATTTAAAGGAGTTGATTCAGCAGCATGGAGGTAAAAATGTAAGCAGTGTTTCGGCATCAACATCGATGCTGGTTGCAGGCGATAAAATTGGCCCTGCCAAGCTCGATAAAGCCAATAAACTGGGAGTTAAAATTGTATCGGAGGATGAGTTTTTTGAATTAATTAACACTATTGCCTAGAAAAATTCTTTTTCTTCTGAATTGCAAATATTTCGCTACTCTGTAGCTTGATTGCTCAGATGTAAATCGTTTGGCTATAAATATTTTGCCGCAATACGGCTAGGAATTAGCAGCAGGGCTGCGTTATATTTGTAGAAAGTGCGAAAACAGACAAACGTAAGCTCCATAGGAGCGAAATATCATTTTAGGTGTTGGAATAGTTTTTAGAGGTTATAAATCATTTTTACGTAAAAACATTAATTAAGGATTAATATTTTTGAAGTGTTGCTTAATTTTAGTAAAATTGCATTTTGGCACATTGTCCGAAATTAAAATCAGAAATAAATACAGCAGTGAAAGCACTAGATGACTATAAGTACAGAAAATCAATCAAAAACCTAAATAAGGCGTTGGTTGGCTTTAAACGCCATAAAATGGTACAAAACCTTACCACTGCTCGCAATATTGGGCTTGTATTCAATTTGCCAGACCAATCGGTACTTGACGAGGTGCTTACTCTCAAAAAATACTTCGAGAGTAACAATATCAGCGTTGTTGCTTTAGGCTTTTTCCCTGGAAAGGAAATTCCTCAGTATTTTACAATGCACAATAGGGTTAGCGTATTCGATAAGAATCAGGTTAATTGGTATGGAAAACCAGAGAGTGCGGTGGTCGATTCATTCACCTCAACTGAATTCGATATACTTATCGACCTCAACTTTGAGGAAACAATGCCAATGCGATGGATATCATCTCTTTCGAAAGCTAAATTTAGAGTTGGCGCACTAAACTACTACAATAATCCTTTCGATTTAATTGTAACTATAGATAAATCGAAGGGCCTTAACTATCTTTGTGAGCAAATAAAGCAAATACTTTATCAACTAAATAATAGATTTGCTCAAGAACCTACAACCGCCTTGTAATTCATCAACTTAAAAAAATATATGAGTACTGAACAGTTCCGGGGATTAGGAGTAGCTATGGTTACCCCTTTTAATCAGGATAAAGAAATTGATTACGACGCTACTGAAAAGTTAATTGAACATTTAGCGACAGGTGGAGTTGATTTCCTTGTTGTTATGGGAACAACAGGCGAATCGGCCACTTTAACCGACAAGGAGAAACGCTCATTGATTAAGTTTGTTATTAAGAAAAACGATGGCCGTTTACCCATAATGCTTGGTATTGGTGGTAACGATACCAACCATATCATTGAGCAAATTGATGATTTTGATTTTGATGGAATTGATGCAATTCTTTCAGTTACACCATACTACAATAAACCAACTCAGAAGGGTTTAGAACTGCATTTTAAAGCAATTGCAGCACAAAGCGAGTTGCCAATTGTGCTTTATAATGTTCCTGGTAGAACTGGCGTAAATATGACTGCCGAAACAACCCTGAAACTTGCTCATGAAGTGCCAAACATCATTGGTATTAAGGAGGCATCGGGTAACTTAAACCAGATGAGCTACATTTTAAGGGATAGACCAAATAATTTCCTTGTGCTATCGGGCGATGATGGCTTAACTCTACCTCAAATGTCTATGGGGGCCGATGGTGTTATTTCTGTTGTTGGTAATGCTTTACCAAAACGTTTCTCCGAAATGGTAAAACTTGCACAGCAGCACAACTATGTTGAGGCAAGTAAAATTCACCTAGAATTAATCGAAATCATTGATTCTTTGTTTGTTGAGGGTAACCCCGGTGGAGTAAAGGCTGCTTTATCAATTCTAGGCATTATTGATAATAATCTACGTTTACCTCTTGCTCCAATCAGCGAGTCGGCTTTCTACAAATTATCGCTGCTTTTACAGAACCAACAGTAAGATATTTTGTTACTATAACAATAAAAAGGCTCTTAGTTGAGCCTTTTTTGTTTTAAATTTAGTATATTTAATAGACTTAAAATTTAACGTTATGGCCAACCTATCTACAACCTATATGGGTTTGAAACTTAAAAACCCTTTAATTGTCGGGAGTTCAGGATTAACCGACTCGCTTTCCGAAATAGCTGAATTTGAGGCTAGAGGTGCTGCAGCAGTTGTTATCAAATCCTTATTCGAGGAGGAGATAATTGCCGAAACTCACGATAATCTGAACAAGATGAATGCCTCAGGATTTATTTATCCAGAAACTATGGAGTACTTCGATTTTGATAGAATTGAAGACCCTGTTGCCGATTACTTAAAGTTTCTTAAAGACGCTAAGGAAAGCGTTAAAATTCCAGTTTTTGCAAGTATTAACTGTGTTACAGCCAATGGTTGGACAGATTTTGCCAAACGTATTGAAGATACTGGGGTAGATGCCCTTGAGCTCAACGTCTTTTCTTTACCTTCGGATTTTAACCGAACTGCTCAGGAGAACGAGCAGGTTTATTTTGATATTATCAACAAGGTAACATCTGTAACAAAACTTCCTGTTGCGCTTAAAATTGGTTACTACAATGCCAGTTTGGGCAATTTTATTAAGCGGTTAAGCGAAACTCCTGTTAAAGGGATTGTGCTATTCAATAGGTTTTACAACCCCGATTTCGATGTGAATAATCTACAGTTTGCCCCTTCGAGTGTATTCAGTACTCCTGCAGAGATTTCAACCTCATTACGCTGGATTGCAATTATGTCGGGTAGGGTACAGTGCGATTTATCCGCATCAACGGGTGTTCATGATGGGTTTGGAATGGTTAAGCAACTTTTAGCAGGGGCCAATTCCGTACAGGTTTGCTCCGCAATTTACCGCAACGGTAAGGAGCATGTGACCTATATGATTAAGCAGCTTGAACAATGGATGGATACCAATGGATATGCAACCATTGACGAGTTTCGCGGAAAAATGAGTCAATCAAAAACATATAACCCTGCAGCTTTTGAGAGAGTTCAGTTTATGAAATATTTTCACGACTTATAATCAAATACACTAACAGTTAATAAAATTTAGCATTTGTTAATAAAGTTGATGATTATTGATTCTTAATATTTTACATAAGTTGTAACTTTCATCATAATTTCTGAAACCTTTTGGTTGGAGAAAGTATAAGAATTTATACTAAGTTTGTTGTCGGAAAGAATTAACGATGAGAGAAGAAAACGAAAATTACATAGGAGAAGATAATACCACTGAAATTGTTAAGCGGTACGAGGAGAAGTTAAACCAGAGCAAAAGCATCTTCTTCGATGTATTTGAGTTTGAGAATATCATCGATTTTTACCTGTCGGACGATAACCATTCAAGAACCAAGCAGGCCATTGATATTGCCGAGCGAATTTATCCTAATTCGCCCGAGATTCAAATTAAAAAAGCCGAGTACTTTTTTGTAAAAGGTGAATTCAACAATTCGTTGAGTTTGTTGGAGTATTTAGAAAAGTTTGATTCTCAGAACTACGAACTTTATTTTCTAAAAGCACAGGTTTGCTTTGAATTGGGTGAAACTCAAAAATCCATTGAGAGTTTCGATAGGGCTATTGCCATTGGTACAGATGATACGATTGAGTTACTGCACCGTGTTTCGAGTTTCTACCTCGAATCCGATGAGATTAACTTGGCGTTACGATATCTGCTTAAATCCTATCAAATAGATAATACCAGTTTGGCTGTTTTGTTCGATTTGGGCTATTGCTACGAACGAAACAATGCGTTAGACAAGAGCATCCGTTATTACAACGAGTATTTAGATTTAAATCCATTCTCGGCAAGCGCTTGGTACAATTTAGGCATTGTATACACTAAGCTGGGCCGATTCGATGAGGCTTTGGAGGCTTACGATTACTGCATTGCAGTTGAACCCAACTATTCTTCGGCCTATCACAACAAAGGCAATACTTTGGCATCCATAGAGCGATACGAGGAGGCAGTTAAGGTTTTTGCCGATTTATCGGAGTTGGAGACTGATAATCCTAGGGTGTTTGCACTGCTGGGTGAGTGTTACGAGAAAACCGATAGGTTGGACTTAGCCCTCGATGCCTACAATAAATCAATTGTTATTGACCCCGAATACGCCGAGGGCTATTACGGAATTGGTATTGTTATGGCTGCTCGCCAAAAGTTGGATATCAGCCTAAACTTTATTAAACGTGCAATTGCGCTCGACCCAGAACAGTACGATTTTTGGCTAGGTATAGGCCGTGTGCATTACGATATGAACAATATCCCTGAGGCAATTAATGCCTATCGCGAAGCTACAACCTTAAACCCTAACGAACCTGATGCTTACCTTGCTTTAGCGGAGGTTTTGCTTTACCAGGAGAAATTTCAGGAGGTTGAAACTTTGGTGGATGAGCTGGGCAATAAGTTCGATTCAAATGCCTCGATTAAGGTGATAAATGCTGCTGCGTTGTACCTTTCTCATCATCAAAAGGAAGCGCTGGAAATGCTTCGCGATGCTAAGAGGATTGACCCAACATCAATTGACGATTTTTTCAGCCTTGTGTCAATTGTTAACGATGATGATTTTGTGGATAGCGTTAAATCGCTGTAAAATAATTTATTATGATGAAGCCACTCCGAATAGGGGTGGTTTTTTATTAACAATCCGTATCTAAAT
>WBUV01000536.1 GCA_008933525.1 Bacteroidales bacterium
ATCCTTAACCTTGATAAAAGGTTTGTTATCCTTAAGTTCTACAATAGGCGGTTCTTTCTCTTCAAATTTTATGTAGATATCGCCTTTTCTTGATGATTCCTGGTATAGTAGTTCCTGTTTTCCGTAGGTTCTGATATCTCTGTAAAGATGGAATGCTTTAACGCCATCAAACTTATCGTGTAAGTTTAGCGATGAGTGAATTGCTGCTGTACAGCAATGGCGAGAGCAGTACTTGTTTTCGCCTTTCGATTGTCTGTTACCCACACAGTAGATGTAGGCAACAGTTTTTACCGTTTTTCCATTGTGGATAAGTTTTCCATTGCTATTCTCCACCAGCTTGTTGAAATCCTGGAGCGTGATAACATTCTCGGATAGTTTATACCCGTACTCTCCCTCGTTGGGTTGATAAAAATCGAAACCAGTTGTTACCAGAACCGAACCAACATTGAGTTTAAGTAATTCGCCGCCAACATTCACATCAATAAAGAAGTTTCCAATACTTCCAGAAACCTTATCAAGTTTAGCGCTGGTGAATATGTTGATGTTATTCATTTGCTTAATGCGTTGGTAAAGTCTATCGACAACTTCCTTACCATTTTCGCCAGTCATAAACAGCTTGCCAGCGCTTAGGATTCTACCACCAACCTCGGCTTCCTTTTCGATTACATAAACCTGATTGCCCATTCTGGCCAAATCGATTGCAGCCCGCAATCCCGATACGCCAGCACCAATTACAGCAACAGCCTTCTGTGCAGTAATTTCGATACTTTCCAAAGCCTCTGAGTGCGATACTCTGTTTATACCTGCACGAATTAAGCCGTAAGCTTTAACTGTGGCATCCATTGGTTTGTCGGAATGTGCCCACGAGCATTGTTCGCGAACGTTTACCTGGGTGTAGTTGTACGGATTGATACCTGCACGCATTGCAACACCTCGGAATGTGTGTGTATGCAACTTTGGCGAGCACGATGCAACCACAATCGCATCGAGTTGCTTCTCGTTAATATCCTGTATCATCTCCTTTTGGTTGGCATCGGAGCAGGCAAACATCACATCTTTTGATACAATTACGCCATCCTCGTTAGCCATTAGTTTGCCAAGTTGCTCCACATCAACATAGTCGGAGATGTTTCCTCCGCAATGGCATATATATACTCCTATTCGTTGTTTCATCACTCTGAATGTATTATTTGTCTTGTCATACTGAACGAAGTGAAGTATCTATAGATTCTTCGCTGCGCTCAGAATGACAACCTATAATGTATTATTGATATAACTTGCCGCCTCCGATGCCGCTGAACCAGCCGAAAGTATTGAGTCTGGAATATCCTTTGGCCCAGCAGCTGTTCCAGCAACAAATACGCCATCGATACTGGTTAGCGAGGGGCTTACAAGTTCATCAATTGACTTAATAAAGCCGTGATTGTCCAGTTCTAACGTCTGATTAGTGAAAACTTTTGTTATTTCGTTGTTTGGTAAAACACCAACCGAAAGAACCACCAAATCATGCTTTGCCTCCTTGAGCGTTCCAGTTGTTACATCCTCGTAACGGAGAATTAAATCGCCACTTTTCTCATCCTTTTGGGTGACTTTTGCAACTTTTCCCTTGATAAAGCTAACGCCCATTCCTTTTGATTGCTGAAAAAACTCCTCGTAGCCTTTGCCAAATGCTCTGATATCCATATAGTAGATTGTGATATCGG
>WBUV01000107.1 GCA_008933525.1 Bacteroidales bacterium
GTTTTAGTAGGATTGAGCAACCATCCTTGATATCCTGGGTGATGATATTTCCACCGAAAGGAATAACGGCAGTATGGCGAACATTTCCGTTGTAGTAGATGGCCAAATCGGTAGTACCACCACCAATATCAACCAAAGCAACGCCAGCCTCGCGCTCATCGTCGGTTAGAACGGACTCGCCCGATGCAAGTGGCTCAAGAACCAACTCGTTAACGTTTAGTCCAACTCGGTTAACGCACTTCTCGATGTGCTTTGCCGATGATGTTTTGCCAATTACAATATGGAAGTTTGCCTCCAAACGGCGGCCTACCATACCTACAGGCTTATCAACCGACTCATTGTCGATAAAGTACTCCAGCGGAAGAACGTGCAGGATTGTTTCGCCAGCCTCAACAGGTATGCGGTGCATATCGTTAATTAGCCTGTTTATGTCCTTCTGCGAAATTTCCACATCGTCGGACTCAAGGTTGATATATCCACGGTTCTTGATGCTGCGGATATGCTGACCAGCAATACCTACGTAAACCGACTTAAAATCGATTCCAGTTTCAATCTTTACCTCGTTAACTGTTTTTTCGATAGCCTTAACGGTATCCTCGATATTCTGAATCATACCCTTCTTAATTCCGGTCGATTCAGTGGTGCTTAACCCAACTATCTGAAGCTTTCCGTTAGGAGTCTTTTTGCCAACCAATGTTACCACTTTGGTGGTTCCAAGGTCAATTGCTGCTACATACTCATTACTTTGTGCCATAGTGTTATCGTTTAGTGCAAACTATTTGATTTGAATACTTTAAGTTTATTATTTTGTATTTATTCCAACCCTCAGTTGGTAGTGCCTCCTTGTAGAACACCATCAACTTTTTGAGTTTAACTCTAAAATTCCTAAATCCACCGAGCTGTATAACGTGAGGCCCAACCACTGGAATTAACTCCACATTGCGAGTTCCGTTAACGTAAACCTGCGCAATTTGTGCATTCCAAAAATCATCCTCCGATACAAACTTTGCGAAATCGTAGATTCGGCAAATCGTTGGCTTTTCGCCCCCAACAATGCTATCGTTCCACGCCAACACATTCACGTTGGGCTTAGCCTTAAACGGTTCCTTAACGTTACCGCTAACCACCATTACGTGTGCTGTATAGTTTGGCGATGTTGGCATAATCAAACCCTCATCGTCGATATAGTAGCTCTGCCCAGTGGCGTTGAAAACACGCACCAACGGACGACGCTGCTTAACTGTAACACGCAACTTTCCATCGAGCGATTTGTAAACCTGAACATCGCGTACCGCAACCATCCCCGAAATCTCATCCTCCAGTTTTTTAGTGTTGATATCGGTGAGCGGTTTACCCATTGGCGTTGCCTTCGACGAAGTAAGCATTCGCTTAACCGTGGCTGACCTCACGAATTGATAATCGGCGCTATCCAATACCTCTACCTCAATAGATTTGCAAACCACACCCTTAGCCCGTTTCGATGAGAACATCAAACCGTACACCAGGTAGGCGATTAAAATCAGCCAAGCCACAGAGAATAGTATGATTTTGCTACGCTTCTTCATGTTACTTACTTTTCAAAACCTCCACAATTTGAGGCACTAAATGGTCGATATCGCCTGCGCCCATTGTCACCAAAATATCTATATCGTTCTTTGCAACCCACTCCAAAATATTGTTCTTGCTCAAAAGCACCTTGTTTGGGTTCTTCATTCTTTCTAAAATTGAGTTCGATGTTACGCCCTCAATCGGCAACTCGCGTGCTGGGTAAATATCGAGCAGGATTGCCGTATCCAACTTATCGAGCGATTGCGCAAACTCATCGGCAAAATCGCGCGTGCGACTGTAAAGATGAGGCTGAAACACCCCAACAACCTTGCGGTTGGGGAACACATCGCGCACCGATTCAACCATTGCGTTGATTTCCTGTGGGTGATGTGCATAATCGTCAATATATATTGATGTTGCGTTCTTGAACTGCACATCGAACCTGCGAACTACACCGGAGAAACTTTGCAAACCGCTACGTAACTCATCACTACTAATTCCCACTGCCAATGCAGCAGCCGATGCCGCAAGTGCATTCTCCAGATTATACTTCCCGGGAACTCCCAAGTGCAGATTATCGATACTTCCGCTTGGGGTATTCAGGGTGAAGTTGTAGAAACCATCAACAATGCGGATATTTGATGGATAAACATCAGCATTACTAGTAAAACCGTAGGTAATGACCTTTACTCCCGAGGCTAACTTTGGAGTGAAATTCAAACCCTGCTTCATCACCAAAAAGCCATTAGGCTTAATTTGACCTGCAAATAGCCCAAATGCCTCCAAAACGTGCTCGTGGGTTCCGTAAATATCCAAATGGTCGGCATCAACCGATGTGATTATTGCCAGATGAGGGAATAGGCTTAGGAAACTTCTATCGTACTCATCGGCCTCAACCACCAGTAGGTTTTTGCCCTTATCGGCCGTAACAAGGTTGCTTCCAAAGTTCTTGGAAATTCCACCTAAAAAAGCATCGCAACCAACCGATGAACTTCCCAACAAGTGCGAAAGCATTGTGGTTGTTGATGTTTTTCCGTGCGTACCAGCAACACCCAAAACGCTCATTGCCGATGCAATAAAGCCCAATGCCTGTGCGCGTTTTATAATTGCGAAACCATTGTTCTTAAAGAAATTCAACTCGGTATGCTCCGCTGGAATTGCAGGAGTATAAATGATCAAAGTACCATTTAATGAGCGAAAATCGGCAGGGATAAGATTTACATCATCTGTATAGTGAACTGCAACGCCCATATTCTCCAAATCAACGGTTATACCCGACGATGTTCTATCGTAACCAGCAACAGCCTTTCCACGCTGAACAAAGTAACGAGCCAATGCGCTCATCCCAATGCCGCCTATCCCTACAAAGTAAACCCGTTTAATTTGCTCAAAATCCATATTAGTTGATGGTTGACAGTTGCTTGTTGTTCGTTATTTTAGTTCGCTGATAATTTCAAAACCTCATTCGCAATAATATTCGCCGAATTTGGCAATGCCATTTTCAGAATATTAGCGGATAAATTCTTCAATTTAGCATTGTCGGATACCAGTGCAATGGCAGTATTCACCAACTCCAACTTTGCATTAGCATCGGTCACCATAACAGCAGCATTGTTCTTTACCAAGGCCATTGCGTTGTGCGTTTGGTGGTCCTCAGCCACATTTGGCGATGGAACCAAAATTGAAGGTTTTGCCACCAAGCAAAGCTCCGAGATTGTTCCTGCACCTGCGCGTGAGATAATTACATCGGCAGCAGCGTATGCAAAATCCATTCTATTGATAAAATCGAATAGCCTAATGTTATGCGCATTGTAGCCTGCTAACTGCTGCTTAATATCCAAGTAGTAAATCTTCCCGGTTTGCCAAATCACCGTGATATCGTGATGTGTGACTAACTCGGTCATATTTGCCATTATACTCTGGTTGATAGTACGAGCACCAAGGCTACCGCCTAAAACCAGAATCACCTTTTGGTTTGGATTGATATCGAAGTACTTTAAAGCCTCCTCCTTGGTTGCGGTCAACTTCTCCAAATCCTGACGCACAGGGTTACCGGTCATCAGAATCCTATCCTTTGGAAAATACTTCTCCATTCCATCGTATGCAACACAAATTTTATAAGCCTTTGCAGCCAACATCTTGTTGGTTACTCCAGCGTAAGAGTTCTGCTCCTGAATAAGCGTTGGTATATTGGCTTTTTGAGCAGCCTTTAGGATTGGCCCACTGGCGTAACCGCCAACACCAACCACAACGGCAGGCTTAAAATCGGCAATAATCTTGCGCGCCATCCTCATACTCTTGAAGAGTTTGAAGAAAAACGACACATTTTTCAATGTCAACTTACGCTGAAAACCAACCACTGGCAAGCCAACAATGTTGTAGCCTGCCTTTGGTACACGCTCCATCTCCATTTTGCCTTCGGCACCTACAAAAAGAATCTCAACCTCAGGGTTAATTTCCTTCAGCGCATTTGCAATGGATATGGCTGGGAAAATATGACCTCCCGTGCCGCCACCGCTAATTATTATCTTCAACTGGTTCTTCTCCATCGAATAGTTCAGTTTTATTCTGTGTCCTACTAATACTTAATATTATCCCAAAGGCTGCGCTTGAAAAGAACAGCGATGTTCCTCCCATACTAACCAATGGTAACGGTTGTCCGGTAACAGGAATTAAGTTTACCGCAACCATCATATTTACCAAGGCCTGCAGCGCCATCAGCAATGCAAGCCCAAAGGCCAGAAAGGCCGGAAACGTTCGTTTGGCATTCTTGACAATTAATGCCGACCTAAATAGCAATATCAGGTATAATGCAAGAATTATTGTGCCTCCCAACAATCCATACTCCTCCACAATAATTGCAAAGATGAAATCCGAGTATGGATGTGGTAGAAAATTACGCTGGGTTGAACGCCCAGGGCCTTTTCCAATTATTCCGCCAGTTGCAATGGCAATCTTTGATTGCTCCACCTGATAGTTCCCTTCGCCATTATCGCCGCTGGCAAAATTCTCGATACGGTTCATCCAAGTATGAACCCTACCTACATTCTCAAACTGCAAAGCAATCACAATAAATGCTCCAAGCAACAGTACTCCTAGGCCTGTAAATCCAAGCAGGTACTTAAGGTTTACCCTGCCCACAAACATCATAATCCAGCAGGCCAAGCCAAGCAATGCTGCTGTAGAAAAGTTTGCAGGAAGAATAAGCATACAAATCAGTCCAATTGGAATTACTAGCGGCACAAAGCCTTGGCGCAAATCCTTTATATCCTTTTGTTTCTGCGATAGTATTTTTGACACATACATTATCAACGCCAACTTGGCCACGTCCGATGTCTGGAATGTTATTCCGAGCCCCGGAACCTCCAACCAGCGCGATGCTTGGTTCAGTGTTGCTCCAAAAACAAGCGTTATTAGCAGCAACGGCACCGAAATTCCAAGCAGAATGGTGGAAAGTGGATAGTAAACCTTGTAACTGATAAGATGAGTGATAAAAACTATTGAAAGCCCTAGCCCTAAGAAAATCAACTGTTTTATTAGGAAGTAGGTTGTACTTCCACCGTGAAATCGATACGCCAAAGAACCTGTTGAGCTGTAAACAGCCAACAATGACATGGCCGATAGGATAATAACTACCGTCCATATCACTCTATCTCCTTTAAAATATCGTCCAAACAGTGTTGACATATCTTTTTAGTTTACTGACCATGGTCCATAGACCATAGTTTTTATTTAGTGAAAACACTATAACTCACGAACCGCTGCTTTAAACTTACGTCCACGGTCCTCGTAGTTCTCGAACAAGTCGAAACTAGCGCAGGCAGGCGAAAGTAAAACAGTATCGCCTGGGCTTGCCAACTTGTAGGCTTGCTGAACTGCCTCCTCGGCAGAACGAGCATCGACCATAACGCTAATTACATCGCCAAAAGCCTTATGTAGTTTAGCATTATCAACTCCCAAACACACTATCGCCTTAACTTTAGCCTTTACCAAATCCATCAACTCGGAATAGTCGTTACCCTTATCAACTCCGCCAACAATCCAAACCACAGGGGTATCCATACTTTCCAATGCGTACCATGTTGAGTTCACGTTGGTTGCCTTGGAGTCGTTTATATACTTAACGCCCTTTATGGTTAAAACGGGCTCTAGCCTGTGCTCAACGCCCTGAAAATCGGAAAGCGATTCGCGTATCACCTCTTTACGGATGTTCAATACGTGACCCGCAATTCCTGCGGCCATTGAGTTGTAAATGTTATGCTTTCCTTTTAAAGACAATTCGTTAATTGACATACAAAAATCACTATCATCGTAATTAATGAATAGATGCTCGTTCTCAATCCACGACGTTTGGTTATCCTTAGTCCGAATGGAGAATGGCAATTGCTGTGCTCTTAGCACAATGCGCTTAAGTTGCTCAATTGTAACAGCATCGTCGGAACAAAAGATAAAACAATCGTCCTCGGAAAGATTTTTAGTGATGCGGAATTTAGATTCTACGTAGTTCTGCATCTTATAATCGTACCTATCCAAATGGTCGGGGGTGATATTCAGCAAAATGGCGATATCGGGCTTGAACTCGTAGACTCCATCCAACTGAAAACTACTTAGCTCAATAACGTAGTAATCAAAATTATTCTCAGCCACCTGATAGGCAAAACTATTTCCAATGTTTCCCGCTAAACCAACATTCAACCCAGCCTTCTGCATCATATGGTAAATAAGCGAGGTGGTAGTAGTTTTTCCGTTGCTGCCAGTTATACAAACCGTGTAGGCATTGGTGTAACGTCCAGCAAACTCAATCTCCGAAATAATTGGAATTGCTTTTTCGCGAATTTTCACAATTAAAGGCGCCTTATCGGGAATGCCAGGGCTTTTAATCACCTCGTCGGCGTTGAGGATTAACTCCTCGGTGTGCTTACCCTCTTCCCAGCGAATGCTGTACTTATCGAGCCACTCCTTGTAGCGAGGCTTAATGGCCGACGAATCGGAAAGGAAAACATCAAAACCCTGCTTGTGAGCCAACACAGCCGCACCAGCACCGCTTTCGCCTCCACCTAGTATAACTATTCGCTTCATACTATTTGTTTTTATTTTGATTATCGAATTTTAAGAGTAACCACTGTAATAACTGCCAGCAGAATTGCCACAATCCAGAATCGTGTTACGATTTTTGGCTCTGGATAGCCTTTCTTCTGGTAATGGTGATGCAACGGCGACATCAGGAATATCCTGCGACCCTCGCCGTACTTCTTCTTGGTGTACTTAAAGTAGCTAACCTGCATTACCACCGACAGATTCTCAACCAAGAATATTCCGCAAAGGATTGGAATTAACAACTCCTTACGAACCACAATGGCGAAAACCGCGATAATTCCACCAATTGTTAAGCTGCCTGTATCGCCCATAAATACTTGGGCTGGATAGCTGTTGTACCAAAGAAAACCAACCGCAGCGCCAATAAATGCGCTCATAAACACCACCAACTCTCCCGATTGTGGGATATACATTATATTCAGGTACTCTGCGTAGATAACGTTACCCGACAGGTAAGCAAAAACTCCGAGCGTTGTGGCCATTACCGCCGATACGCCCGTGGCCAATCCATCCAATCCATCGGTTAGGTTTGCACCATTGGAAACTGCAGTGATAATAAGAATTACAACTACTACAAATATTAACCAGGTAATGATATCGCTCCATTCTCCCTTAAATGGATTCAACATTGAATAATCAAACTCATTATTCTTGAAGAATGGAATGGTAGTTTTGGTTGTTTTCTCGCTCTTTAGAACTTTTACAGGTTCAGCGCCATTATACTCCGATGCCACAACAGTTTCAACTTGAGTAGGAGTCTTTGTTTTAGGAGCAGGTTCTCTAACAACAATGCTTGGGCTTAACCACATTGTTAAACCTACAAAAAGTCCTAACGAAACCTGACCTAGAATCTTGAATCGACCCGAAAGTCCCTCCTTATTCTTTTTAAACACTTTTATATAATCATCGGCAAAGCCAACTATTCCTAGCCAAACCGTTGCTAAAATCATTATGATAATATAGATATTCGCTAAATCGGCAAAAAGCAACACCGGAAGTAGTATTGATGCCAGAATAATGATACCGCCCATTGTGGGTGTTCCTTTCTTCTGCATTTGGCCTTCGAGACCAAGGTTTCGGATTTCCTCGCCTATTTGCTGACGCTGTAAGAAACGGATAATCTTTTTCCCAACCAACAAGGCAAACGATAGCGAAAATATGAATGCCATTGCCGAACGAAACGAGATGTACTTGAATAGACCAGACCCAGGAATATCGAAGTACTGTTGAAGAAAATCAATAAAATAGTACAGCATATCTACAACGTATTAAATATTTCACTTACAAGTTCTTTGTCATCAAAATGATGCTTAACGCCCTTTATTTCCTGATAGTTCTCGTGACCTTTACCAGCCACCAAAACTATATCGCCCTTTTTGGCCATTAGGCAAGCGGTGCGGATTGCCTCTTTCCTATCCACAATGGTAATAACCTTGCGGGTTAAGGTGATATCAACCCCAGCCTTCATATCGTTCAGAATATCCTCGGGCTCCTCGAAACGTGGATTGTCCGATGTTAGGATAACCATATCGCTCATCTCAGCCGAAACTTTTGCCATAACTGGGCGTTTGGTTTTATCGCGGTTTCCACCAGCACCCACAACAGTAATCAAACGCTGGTCGTCGCCCTTAATCTTCTTAATTGTCTCAATCACATTCACCAATGCATCGGGAGTGTGTGCGTAGTCCACAACAGCAACAATGCCGCTATTCGATTTGATATACTCAAACCTACCCGATACCGCAGTAACCTCACTTAACTTGGTTAGTACATCGCCTTTCTCGAAACCAAGGCTGATAAGCGTTGAGTAAATTGCTAAAAGGTTATACGCATTGAACTCGCCAATTAAGCGCGTCCACACCTCAACGCCATCGAGGTTTAGCAGTGTGCCATCGAAATGGCTTTCCACTATGCGGCAACGCATGTCGGCCATTGAGCGTAACGAGTAGGTTACCACTTTAGCCTTAGTGTTCTGTAGCATTACCATTCCGTTCCTATCGTCGATATTTGTAAT
>WBUV01000108.1 GCA_008933525.1 Bacteroidales bacterium
GAGGAACTCTAGATTTTATTGCAGGATGTGGAGTTGAGGCAACACCCGTGGAGAATTTAACAACCTATCCTTCAATACTTGGCGGGCGTGTAAAAACGCTTCATCCTAAGATTTTTGGTGGCATATTGGCTCGTCGCGATAACGAGAACGATTTGTTTCAACTCCAGGAGTACGATATCCCTGAAATGGACTTAGTGATTGTTGACCTTTATCCGTTTGAGCAAACTGTGGCATCGGGCGCATCGGAACCAGAAATTATTGAGAAGATTGATATTGGTGGTGTTTCTCTAATACGTGCAGCAGCTAAAAATTTCAGGGATGTAGTTATAGTTTCGAATCGCAATCAGTACTCTAAGTTAATCGATATTTTACAAGGTGCTCATTGTTCTACCACTTTAGAGCAACGCAAAATGTTCGCTGCTGAGGCTTTTGGAACAACATCGCACTACGATACCGCAATTTTCAGTTACTTCGATGGCGAGTTTCCTCAGGCATCGTTTAAAAAGAGCGTTGAGGGGTTAAATACTCTTCGCTATGGCGAAAATCCACATCAAAAGGGCGTTTTCTATGGCGATTTGAATGCTCACTTTGATCAACTGCATGGCAAGGAGATTTCTTACAACAACTTGCTCGATATTGATGCGGCTGTTAACTTAATCAAGGAATTTTCCGATGCAACCGTGGCAATTCTTAAGCATAACAATGCTTGTGGAGTTGCTACTCGCCAAAATATAAAGGAGGCATGGGTTGATGCCCTTGCAGGCGATCCCGTTTCCGCTTTTGGTGGTGTAATCATTGCAAACCGAGTAATAGATTTGGTCACAGCCGAGGAAATGAATAAAATTTTCTTCGAGGTTCTTATTGCTCCAGCCTATAACGATGATGCGCTTGAAGTTTTAAAATCAAAAAAGAACAGAATTCTTCTGACAATAAAAGATTTCCAACTGCCTAAGTATATTCACAGAACTTTGCTCAATGGTGTTTTGGTTCAGGAGCGCGACTCACATAAGGAAACTCCCGCTGAGTTGAAGGTTGTTACTAATAGCGCACCTACCCAACAACAGATTGATGATTTGCTATTTGCAAACATCATTGTAAAGCATTCCAAATCCAACGCAATTGTTTTTGCCAAGAATGGGCAGCTGATTGCAAGTGGAGTGGGGCAAACATCAAGGGTCGATGCGGTTAAACAGGCCATTGATAAAGCACATAACTTTAACTTCGATTTGAATGATGCAGTTATGGCTTCGGATGCTTTCTTTCCCTTCTCCGATAGCGTTGAGATAGCATCTAAAGCAGGAGTTAACGCTGTTATTCAGCCTGGCGGCTCGGTTAAGGATCAGGATAGCATTGACTACTGCAATAGCAATGGGATTGCTATGGTAATGACTGGAATAAGACACTTCAAACATTAAAATATAATACTTTCAAGATATGGGACTTTTTTCATTTTTGACACAGGAATTGGCCATCGACTTGGGTACAGCCAATACAATCATTCTTTACAACGACAAAATTGTAGTGGACCAGCCTTCGATAGTTGCCATTGACCATGCAACCGGAAAGATGATTGCAATTGGCGAGGAGGCTCGTGCAATGCACGGTAAAACTCACGAAAACATTAGAACCATTCGTCCATTACGCGACGGCGTTATTGCAGACTTCAACGCTGCAGAGCAGATGATTCGCGGTATGATTAAGATGATAAATACCAAGAATATGGTTTTCACTCCATCACTGCGTATGGTAATTGGTATTCCTAGCGGAAGTACCGAGGTGGAGATTCGTGCGGTTCGCGACTCATCGGAACACGCTGGAGGTAGAGATGTTTATTTGATTTACGAACCTATGGCTGCTGCACTGGGGATTGGCTTGGATGTTTTAGCACCCGAAGGAAGCATGGTTGTTGACATAGGAGGTGGCACAACCGAGATTGCAGTTATTGCTCTTGGAGGTATTGTTTGCAATAAATCGGTACGTATTGCAGGGGACGGTTTTACTTCAGATATTCAAGCATATATGCGTCATCAGCATAATGTGAAGATTGGTGAGCGTACTGCCGAGGATATAAAAATTCAGGTTGGTTCTGCACTACCCGATTTGGATAATCCTCCAGCCGATTTCATTGTACGTGGGCCAAACCTTATGACAGCATTGCCAATTGAGGTGCCAGTATCGTACCAAGAAATTGCGTACTGCTTAGATAAATCGCTTTCAAAGGTTGAATCTGCAATCTTTAACGTGTTAGAGCAAACTCCACCTGAGCTATACGCCGATATCGTTCAAAAAGGTATTTACCTTGCTGGTGGTGGTGCTTTACTTCGCGGTTTGGATAGAAGATTGTCTGAGAAAGTTAATATTCCTTTCCATGTAGCTGAGGATCCATTACACGCAGTGGCTCGCGGTACAGGAATTGCCTTAAAAAATGTAGATAAGTTCCCATTCCTAATGCGATAGTATTTTGCATTAGGTTTGAAACTAGTAAAATTTACAGATGAACAATTTTATTCGATTCCTTGAGAGGTTTCACTTTTTAATTCTATTCATTCTGCTTTTTGCAATTTCGCTTTGGATGTACTTGGATACAACCTATTACCAAAAGGCACAGGTGGGTAGATTAACTAAGGGCATTTCGGGCGTTATTGCTGGCCAGTTCAGCAATATTGGCCAGTATATGAACTTAAAGCGTTCCAATATTGAACTTAAATTGGAGAATGTTGCCTTAAGGAATGAAATTGAACGGTTAAAGGTTACCCTTGAGGAAAAAGGATTCTCAACTAGAATCGATAGTTTAAATGGTGCCAGATATTTACACATTCCAGCAAGAGTCGTAAATAACTCCGTAAATCGTCAGCATAACTTTATAACACTAAATGTTGGCCTTAACGAAGGGGTTACACAAGGAATGGGGGTTGTATGTAACGATGGAGTAGTAGGTGTAGTGGCATCGGTTTCGCGCGATTTTTGTACGGTAATATCCGTTTTAAACACTAGCCTTAAAATTTCGGCAAAGCATCATAAGTCAGGGATTTTTGGGTCGCTATCGTGGGATGGATTGAACTACCGCGAGGTTGTGCTTCGAGATGTTCCCCTTCACGTTAATATTGCCCAAGGCGATACCATTGTGTCTAGCGGATTCTCTGCCATTTTCCCTCGCGACATTCCTATTGGTACAATATCGGAATTTTATAAGAAGGACGGTAGTTTTTATACTATTCGGGTTTTACTTTTGACCGATTTCAAACAGCTCGATTATGTTTATGCGGTAAAATCGTTCGATAACCCCGAGATTACAAAAATTGAAATAAATAGCAAGAATGATTAAGCAGTTACCTCGATATCTTTTACTTTTCGTTGTACTAATTACCCTGCAGGTTTTGGTTTTTAACAATATTAACCTAGGCAGGTATATTAATCCTTATATCTATGTGCTTTTCATCCTGCTTCTACCATTTAGCATCCCCAATTGGGTATTACTATTCATTGGTTTTTTTACTGGCTTAACTGTTGATTATTATATGAATACCTTGGGCTTGCATACATCAGCATCAGTCCTTCTCACTTTTGTTCGACCTACAATCCTTTCGTGGATGAGTTACCGCGACGATTTGGATAGGTTCGATACGCCGGGTATAGGGAATAGCGGTGTGGAATGGTTCCTGCGATATGCAGTTGTATCGGTACTTATTCACCATACAACACTCTTTATTTTAGAAACATTCTCGTTTTATCATTTCCATATCACTTTAATGAGGATAGTACTGAGTACTTTTTTTACAACATTATTCATTGTGTTATTTGAACTTTTACGTTCAAGTCGAAAGTAGGTAGCCCGTGCAGTTGAATATTACAACCGACAAGAAGTATATTATTTCAGGGATTATAATCCTTGTTTTTATAGTTATTATAGTAAAGCTTTTTTACATCCAGATTGTTGACAGCCGTTACAAGTTTTCGGCAAACAACAACGTGCTGCGTTATATCACCCAGTATCCTGCCCGTGGACTAATATATGATAGAAACGGCGAGTTATTAGTGGCCAATCAGGTAGTTTACGACTTAATGATTGTGAAGAACCAAGTAAAGCCTTTCGACACTCTTGAGTTTTCTTCAATGTTAGGCCTAACTGTTGAGCAGGTAAAGGATGCATTTGAACAAGTTCGAAAGCAAAAAGGCTACTCTCCCCGTAAATCGGTAGTACTGCTCAAGCAAATTTCGGACTCATCGTATGCTCGTTTGCAGGAAGTGCTATACAAATATCAGGGTTTTGAGGTTTTGCCTCGTACTGTTAGAACCTATCCTCGCAGAATTGCGGGTCATCTTTTTGGTTATGTTGGGGAGGTTGATGAGTCAGTAGTAAAGGAGCAACCCTACTATCAACAGGGCGATTATATTGGAATTAACGGGATTGAAAAGTACTACGAAAACCAACTCCGTGGTGTTAAAGGTGTTAATATATTTATGGTTGATGTGCACAACCGTATAAAAGGTCCTTACGAGGAAGGACGTTTCGATTCTATAGCTAAAGTTGGCAAAAACCTTATCTCAACAATTGATGCCGACCTACAGGAATATGGAGAAAAGTTAATGATTAATAAGATTGGTAGCGTTGTGGCTATTGAGCCCAAAACGGGAGAAGTTTTGGCCATGATTTCAAGCCCAACTTACAATCCCGAATTACTTGTTGGACGCAACCGAACCGATAATTTTAGAATACTTCAGAACGATTCGCTGAAACCAATTTTCAACCGGTCAATAATGGCACTTTATCCTCCAGGCTCAACCTTCAAGGTTGTAAATGCGCTTATTGGTTTACAGGAGAATGTTCTTGCACCATCAACAAGATACTCCTGTTACGGACGATATACAGTAGGTCGAGGGGTGGGATGCCATAATCACCCATCACCGTTGGATCTTGAACATTCAATTGCAGCATCGTGCAATACATATTACTGTCATGTATTTCGGAATATAATCGATAAGCGTGAATTCAGCTCAATTGAGGATGGTTTCAATAACTGGAAGCAACATGTAGAATCATTTGGCTATGGCAATAAGCTTGGAATCGATTTGCCAAATGAACTTAAGGGTATAGTACCTTCGGTTAATTTTTACAATAAATATTTTAGAAAAGGTGGATGGAGTTCATTAACAATTATTTCACTCTCAATAGGTCAGGGTGAACTAGGAACAACTCCATTGCAGATGGCCAACTTAGTTTCTGCTATTGCTAACAAAGGTTACTACTACACTCCTCATATTGTAAAAGATATTGAGGGGAACGATGAGATAGACCACAAGTATTACGAAAAACATGTTACATCGGTGGACTCTAGTTATTATAAGTATATCATTAATGGTATGGATTTGGCAGTTAACGCCCCTGCAGGAAGTGGGAGTACTGCAAGAATTGCAGCAATCCCTGATATACTTGTATGCGGGAAAACAGGAACGTCTCAGAATCCCCATGGAGAGGATCACTCTGTGTTTTTTGCTTTTGCGCCTAAAGACGATCCAAAAATTGCCATTGCAGTTTATGTCGAAAATGCAGGCTTTGGAGCAACATGGGCAGCGCCTATTGCTAGTTTAATGATTGAGAAATATTTAAAAGATTCAATCTCCAGACCATATTTAGAGGAATATTTATTAAACGCTAATCTATTAGATCGACGTGCAAAAAGGAAGTAAACTGGTAAATAACCTCGATTGGACTACAATATTCATTTATATCCTTTTGGTATTTATGGGTTGGATGAATATTTATGCCGCCGTTTATAGCGAGGAGCATAGTAACATTCTTGATTTTAGTCAACGTTATGGAAAACAGCTGGTTTGGATATTGTTTGCCTTTATCATAGCCACTGTTATTATGCTGAGCGATACCCGATTGTACATGGTTTTTTCATACCTATTTTATGGATTAGTTATTGCGATGCTTTTAGGAACATTAGTATTGGGAAAAACAGTTAATGCATCAAAGTCGTGGTTACAAATAGGTTCTTTTGGATTACAGCCTGCCGAGTTTGCTAAATTTGCTACGGCTCTTGCTCTTGCTAAACTTATGGGGCCTTATGGTTTTAAACTAAACAATATAAAATCGTACTTAAAGGTATTTGTTCTAATTGCTTTACCTGCTGGAATCATATTGTTACAGAACGATACTGGTTCTGCTCTGGTTTTTGGCGCATTTATCTTCATATTATACCGCGAGGGCCTACCCGGTTGGATTTTAGTTTTCTTAATTTTCTTGGTAGGATTATTTATTATTACCCTAATATATAGCCCTATATCAATACTTGTTTTTCTTTATATACTTACTTTAGTTGTATTCGTATTGCAAACCAGAAAGTACAAAGATGCATTTCGCTTTACTTTTGGAATAGTTGGCATTGGTTTGCTAGTATACCTTGTTTCAGAGCTATTTGATTATAAAATGCCCAAATCTTACTATTTTTTCATACCTGTAATTATGGGTATTGTTATTGCTTTTATTTACGGCTTTGCAAATCGAATAAGGCACGTTTATATTTGGGCGGCATTTTTGACGGTGTCAATTATGGCGTCATTATCAGTAGACTACGTTTTTCATAGTGTGCTTGATGTTCATCATCAAAAGCGAATAAACGATTTGTTAGGAATCGAGTCCGACCCTTTGGGCTGGGGTTATAATGTAAGTCAATCAAAAATAGCCATTGGTTCAGGCGGCTTCATTGGGAAAGGATACCTTGGCGGTACTCAAACTAAGTACAACTTCGTGCCAGAGCAAAGTACCGATTTTATTTTCTGTACAGTGGGAGAAGAATGGGGATTTATTGGTTCTTTTGTTATTCTGGGCCTGTTCCTTTACCTTTTGCTGAGGTTGATTAGAATTGCTGAACGACAAAGAGAAGGATTTGCAAGAGTTTATGGCTATGGAGTTGTTTCAATTCTATTCTTCCATATTGTAGTAAACATTGGCATGACTGTAGGTGTATTTCCTGTAATAGGAATTCCGTTACCTTTTTTTAGTTATGGAGGTTCTTCGCTTTGGGCTTTTACAATACTTCTTTTTATTTTACTTAAACTCGATTCCGACAGGTTTGGGCATTAACCCAGCTGAATGTGAAATTCTTTCCTCGAAAGTTTAGTCAAATCTTCAAAAAGCCTATGAAAGTGGGTTTTGAACAGTTCAATGTTTGAATTTAACTGAGAAATAGCATAGTTGGATTTTTCGGGGAGCGATGAGTGGTTACTCATAATCTCCAATGCACGATGTATTCCCTCTATCGATTTATAGCTGTAAAGTCGGTTGCTTTGAATCATAAATGGCAAAAATCTGCGCACTTCCTGAGGTAACAGGTTGTAATTCTGCAGCATCTGCATATAAAAAGTTCGAGTAAAATTTTTTAGTTCACGGCTCGAGTAGCGTTCCCATTCATTTGCTAGAATATAGTCGAACAAGACATCGGTAACAACACCAGCATAGCGCCCCAACTCGGGCTTCAAAAGTTCGTTACAAATTTTTGTTGACGGATGTGTGTCGGTTAGGCTGTCAATTGCCCTGTGTAGTTTAATTCCAAGTTGAACCCTTGGGGGATAGTTTTCGAATTTTCGGCCCTTTACATAATCACCAATAAAGTTGCCAAGCCTTATTTCTACATCATTTCCAGATAAATAAAGATGGGCTAGAAAATTCATCGATAAATATGGTTTAGGTTATAGTTTGACAGAATCTATAACCTCATCGGGCTCGTTTTGTTTATAGCGCATCAATTTAAATGACTCTCCATCCCATACCGAGTAGGTATTGCTTACCAGCCAATCGCCTAGTACAACCAAGTTCGATTCTTTTTCAAGAGGATAAATTATTGGTGAATGCCAGTGGCCGTAGATAAAGAAATCGTAATGTTCTTTTTCTAAAGTTATTCTTGAAAATTTTGTTATTTGTTCATTCTCACCTCTAAATACATGGGTGATTTCCTTTGAATATCTGCTACTAACACTCCATTGGTTGCCAAACCATAACGAGAAGTTTGGATGTATTTTTGAGAACATCCACTGCAGGGTAGGGCTAGTGAAAACTCCTTTTAGTAGTTTATATCCTGGGTCGCCAGGTCCCAATCCATCGCCATGCGCCAATAAAAACTTTTTCCCATAAAACTCTTTAAATATGGGTTTTCTATGAACTTCTACGCCTAATTCCTTAGGGAAATAATCAAACATCCATACATCATGATTCCCTGTGAAAAAATGTACAGGGATTCCTCTATCAACCATTTCGGCAATTCTTCCCAAAAAACGAGTATAGCCTTTGGGTACAACACGTCGATATTCAAACCAGAAATCAAAGATATCTCCGAGGAGGTAAAGTTCTCCAACATCCTCCGAAATGCTATCGAGCCAAGAGTTGAACAGTTTTTCTCTAGGTAAACTTTCGCTTAGGGTAGGAAGTCCCAAGTGAAGGTCGGATGCAAAGTATATCTTCTTGTTTGTCATTCTATTCCCTAAAGATGAGTGTTCTGTAAAGTGTAAACCCTACTGAAATATATTAGTTTAAAAGTTTAACCAAAGTTCTCCTTAGGTCGTTACCGTATAGATTTTTGCCAACAATGGATTGATCCTTATTGATAAGGTAATTGGC
>WBUV01000109.1 GCA_008933525.1 Bacteroidales bacterium
GGATGCTCTTAAAGATGCCGATTTTGTGAAGAAAATTATTGAAACAGCGATCAACCGTTGGGATCCAAACTCTCCAGAGAAAATCACCTTAAAGGTGCTTGTTCCTGCGGATATGGAGAAATCTATTGTTGACCACTTTACCAATAAGTCACATTCTAAGCTTAATGCTGGTGTGGACTTTGTGGCTGACAAGGCCATTAAGTATGGTTTCAAGATTGGTCCTAAGGATGGTAGCTACATTATCAGCTTTACCGAGGCCGATTTTGAATCGCTTTTCAGGGATTACATGCGTCCAAAGATTGTAGCATTGCTATTTGGAGGAAAGTAGCATGATGCGCAACTACTACTATTTGGTAGCCGGTCTTCCTGAACTATTAATGGATCAGGAACGAAAGGATTTTAGCGTAAATGCACTTAAAGAGGAAGTAAAGGATAACGTTCATCCTAGCGACTATAAGCTGGTCGAATTTCTACACCTACCTTACGATAACGAGAATTTCCTTAATCAACTTCTAAAGCGTGGCTTGGAATTTTCCGATATGGGTAACATCGAAAAGCCTATTTTCGATGAACTCGACGATAATTTCGCGGAATTACCAACCTACATGCAGGATTTCTACTATCAACATACAGGAAAACCAAAATCTCCTGAAATTGAAGCGGACGAGCCTGAGGTTGACAAGGACGATTCCTTTGCCATTGAAAAACACCCTGAAGTTCTATTCCAGGAGAAATTTTTCGACTTGGCAATCAGCAACAAAAATCAATTCATAAATCAGTGGTTCCTATTTATTCGGGATTTCAACAACATTCTGGCCGCATTAAATTGTCGCCGGTTGGGTGCAGATTCTGCCAAGCATTTGGTGGGCAATTACCCTTTAATTGAGATTCTCACAAAGAGTCAAGCTGCCGATTTTGGATTGAAGCGTGAGATAGATTATCTGGATAAACTTGTTCAGATATCCGAAATTCAGGATGTTATTGAGCGTGAACGTAAGTTAGATTTGTTGAAGTGGGATATGGCTACCGAACTCACCACGTGGGACTACTTCAATATCAACTTTATTCTTGCTTTCTTCGTTAAAGCGGGCATTATTCATCGTTGGTTAAAACTCGATGCCAAAACCGGAGAGGAACTTTTCAAGCGCCTATTCGACGATTTGAAAACATCGTACAACCTATCCGATAGCCTGCACTCATAGTGAATCAGAATAGTAAAAATTAATAAATAAGGATTCGAATGAAAACTAAAGGTAAAGTAACCGGTATTATAGCCAACCTTGTGATAGTAGAGGTTGATGGACCGGTTGCCCAGAACGAAATATGTTTCATAAATC
This sequence comes from Bacteroidales bacterium, assembly GCA_008933525.1. Taxonomy (GTDB): domain Bacteria; phylum Bacteroidota; class Bacteroidia; order Bacteroidales; family Tenuifilaceae; genus SB25. The sequence goes on from WBUV01000109.1 coordinate 1,338, forward strand.
TTTCTGGAGTGAACTTAAAGGCCGAGGTTATCAAGATTATTGGTAAACTCGCATACGTTCAGGTTTTTGAGAGTACACGTGGCCTACGTGTAGGTAACTCGGTGGAGTTTCAAGGACACATGCTTGAGGTTTCACTTGGCCCAGGGCTACTTTCCAAAAACTTCGATGGACTTCAGCACGATTTAGCAAAAATGGATGGTATTTTCCTTCAACGAGGCGATTATACCGATGCTCTTGATATGGACTCAACCTGGGAATTTACTCCAATGGTTGAAGCCGGCAAACAGGTTACTGCTGCCGATTGGTTGGGCGAAGTTCCCGAAAATTGGGTGAAGCATAAAATTATGGTTCCTTTCACATTGACCGATAAGTACACAGTTAAGTCAATTGTACCGCAGGGAACCTACAAAATTACCGATACTATTGCTGTTTTAACCAACTCTAAAGGTGAAGACATTAACGTATCGATGGTTCAAAAATGGCCTGTTAAACGTGCTATTACTGCTTACCGCGAAAAACCACGTCCATTTAAAATCATGGAAACTGGCGTTAGGGTTATTGATACTCTAAACCCAATTGCGGAGGGCGGTACAGGATTTATTCCTGGCCCATTCGGTTGCGGAAAAACAGTGCTTCAACACGCGCTAGCAAAGCAAGCCGAGGCCGATATGATTATTGTTGCAGCCTGTGGTGAGCGTGCAAACGAGGTAGTTGAAATTTTTGCTGAGTTCCCTCATCTTGAGGACCCTCGCACCGGTCGTAAACTAATGGAGCGTACAACCATTATATGTAACACCTCTAACATGCCTGTAGCATCGCGCGAAGCTTCGGTTTACACCGCAATGACTATTGGTGAGTACTATAGGTCGATGGGCTTGAAGGTTCTTCTTTTGGCCGACTCTACATCGCGTTGGGCACAGGCTCTCCGTGAGATGAGTAACCGTTTGGAGGAACTTCCTGGACCCGATGCATTCCCAATGGACTTGCCCGCTATTATTGCAAACTTCTACGCTCGTGCAGGTATGGTTTACCTAAATAATGGCACAACAGGTTCTGTTACCTTTATTGGTACAGTATCGCCTGCTGGTGGTAACCTAAAGGAGCCTGTAACAGAGTCAACTAAAAAGGCTGCTCGATGCTTCTACGCACTATCTCAGCAACGTGCCGATAGTAAGCGATACCCCGCAATCGACTCAATGGATAGTTACTCTAAATACTTGGAATATCCAGAAATTCAGGAGTATCTAAATAAAAACATCAGTCCAAACTGGGTTAACCTTGTATTGAAATCAAAGAATATTGTTCAGCGTGGTAAAGAGGCTTATGAGCAAATCAACATCCTTGGCGACGATAGCGTACCGTTAGATTATCACGATAGGTTCTGGAAAGCCGAAATTATCGACTTTGTTATCCTTCAGCAGGATGCATTCGATAAAATCGACTCAAACACTCCAATTAAGCGTCAGCAATACATGCTCGAAAAAGTTATGGAGATTGCCGATATGAACTTTAAGTTCGATGGTTTTGAGCAATGTTCAATTTACTACAAGCGTATTATCAATACACTTAAGCAGATGAACTACGCACAGTTCCAGACCGATGAGTTCAACAACTACGAGAAAGAACTTTACACAATCCTTAACGAAAGAAGAGTTGAATAATGGAAACTAAAGCATTTCAAAGGATATACACCCAATTAATGGGTATTACCAAGGCAACCGTTACGCTTAAAGCGCAGGGTATTGCCAACGAGGAACTTGCTATGGTTCACGGGCGTTTAGCTCAGGTGGTGAAAATTTTTGGCGATATGGTTACTCTTCAGGTTTTCTCTGGAACTGAAGGTATTCCTACCAACGCCGAGGTTGTTTTCTATGGTGAGCCTCCTAAATTAAAGGTAGGCGACGATTTGGCTGGACGTTTCTTCGATGCTTACGGTCGACCATTATTCGGCGCAACTGAGATTGAAGGAGAAGCACGCGAAATTGGTGGACCATCGGTTAACCCACTTCGTCGTAAGCAGCCATCGGAGCTAATTGCTACTGGTATTGCAGGTATCGACCTTAATAATACATTGGTAACAGGGCAGAAGATTCCATTCTTTGCTGACCCCGACCAGCCATTCAACCAAGTTATGGCTATGGTGGCACTTCGTGCACAGGCCGATAAGATTATACTTGGTGGAATGGGACTTTCCAACGACGACTTCCTGTTCTTCAAGAATGTGTTTGAGAATGCTGGTGCTCTGGACCGTATTATTAGTTTCGTGAACACCACTGAGCAACCTCCAGTTGAGCGCTTGCTTGTACCTGATATGGCTTTAACTGCCGCTGAGTACTTTGCAGTTCAGAAAAACGAGAAGGTGCTTGTTCTTCTAACCGATATGACCCTTTATGCCGATGCATTGAGTATTGTATCGAACCGTATGGACCAAATTCCTTCGAAGGACTCAATGCCTGGTTCACTTTACTCTGACCTTGCTAAGATTTACGAGAAAGCGGTTCAGTTCCCTGAGGGAGGTTCAATTACCATTATTGCTGTAACAACCTTGTCTGGTGGTGATATTACCCATGCTATTCCAGATAATACTGGTTATATAACAGAGGGTCAGCTATTCTTACGTACCGATAGCGATACAGGAAAGGTTATTGTTGACCCATTCCGAAGCTTATCACGTTTGAAACAGCTTGTAATTGGTAAGAAAACCCGCGAAGACCATCCACAGGTGATGAACGCTGCGGTTCGTCTGTACGCCGATGCTGCTAACGCAAAAACAAAACTTGAGAATGGTTTCGATTTGACTGAGTACGATGAGCGTGCACTTAAGTTTGCTCACGATTACTCTATGAAACTATTGGCAATTGATATCAATATTGAGGTTGATACTATGCTCGATACAGCTTGGCAGCTTTTTGCTAAGTATTTCTCAAAAACCGAGGTAGCAATTAAGAATGAGTTAGTTCAAAAGTACTGGCCTAACTAGTTCTTAACCAATAAAAACTGATAAAAATGGCAATTAAATTTCAGTTCAATAAAACCTCACTTAACGACCTTAACAAGCAGTTAAAGGTTCGCCTACGTGCGTTGCCTACCCTTAAAAATAAAGAGTCGGCCTTGCGTATGGAGGTGAAACGTGCTAAGAATAAGGTGCAGGAACTGGACGAAGCCCTATCAGCCCGAATTAAAACCTACGAGTATATGGTTAGCCTTTGGGGTGAGTTTGAGCATAATCTGGTTGTTGTGGAGGATGTTAGGTTAGGTAGGATAAAAATTGCCGGAGTTCGAATTCCTGTGCTACAGGAAGTTCTTTTCAGGGTTAAGGAGTACAGCGTTTTCTCGCGTCCGTTCTGGTATACCGATGGTGTTAAAATTCTACAGGAGTTAGCATCGATAGGTATTGAACGCGATTTCTACTACGAAAAGATGCGCTTGCTCGACTATGCGCGTAAGAAAACAACGCAGAAAGTTAACCTTTACGAAAAGGTACAAATTCCGGGTTACGAGAATGCCATTCGGAAGATTAAGCGATTCCTAGAAGATGAGGAAAACCTTTCGAAATCGGCCATGAAGATTGTGAAGAAACGTTACGATAATGCGGAGGTTGAGTCATGATAGTACCAATGATTAAATACAGCTTCCTTGTTTACCACCGCGATTTCAATAGTTTCCTATCGAAATTACAGGAACTAGGAGTGGTGGATATTTCTAAGGAAAATCGTACCGTTGATGAGGAAGAGAAGGCGATTATCAATCAAATCAACAGGTATTCCAATGCGCTTAGGTTCTTCGAAACCCGAACACCATCGGAGGAGAAGATTACACTAAGCATGGATGCCGATGATGTGATTAGTCGTCTAGATATACTGCAAAAGGAACGTGAACAGTTCGATAACTCAATCAAGAAATCACAGAAAGAACTCGCCGAGGTTAAACCTTGGGGAAATTTCGACCAATCATTAATACATAAACTTTCCGATAAGGGTATCAAAATAAGATATTTTGCAATCCCTGAGAAAAGTTTTAACGATGAGTGGTTGCAGGAATATCCTATCGAGATTATTAGCACCGAATCGGGATTAGTTTTCTTTGTACTTATTGATTCCGGTGATATTCAAATACCTGCTGATTTTCAGGAAGTTCGTCAACCTCAATTCTCTTGTAAATTTAAGGAAGATGAGATAAACCGATACCTCGGTAAGATTGATGAGATAGAAAAGGAGATTGACTTTTTGGCATCATACAATCAGGTTATTAAGAAATCGCAAACCGAGTTAATAAACTCTTTGGAATTCAAGGTTGTATCGTCAAGTGCGGATAAGCAAGCTGGCGAATCTGTTATGGTTTTACAGGGCTGGGTTCCCGAACCTCAAAATCAGGATTTGGTAAACTTCCTTGAACAGGAAAGCGTTATTTATATTTCAGAAAAGGCTCTCCCCCAGGATAATGCACCAATTCTACTGAAAAACAATAGATTTGCCAAACTGTTTGAGCCAATAACGAGGCTGTTCTCTTTTCCGATGTATGCGGAATTGGATTTAACTCCATTCTTTGCACCATTCTACATGCTGTTCTTTGGGTTCTGTTTTGGCGATGCCGGTTACGGAATTCTATTTGTAGTTGTTGCAACCATCTACAAGTTTAAAGCATCACAGACTGTAAAACCAATATTGTCGCTGGTGCAATTCCTTGGAATTGCTGCGGTAATTTTTGGAGCATTAACGGGTACCGTGTTTGGGTATGATTTAGCCGAAACACAAATTCCAGCATTAGTTCAATACAAATCATTTTTCTTGGACAAAAACACAATGTTTTACTCATCAATGGCAATTGGTTTTGTCCAAATAATTTTTGGAATGTGCGTAAAAGCTGCTAATCAATGGATTCAATTTGGTTGGAAATACTCAGTATCGACAATTGGATGGGTTATTTTCCTTTTGAGTAGCGCTATTTTTGCAGTTCTAGGAAAAGTGAGACCTGAACTAGGATTGACAGCGTTTGGTCCTATTCACCTTGTAATTGTCGGTATTGCAGGTTTAGCAATTATGTTCTACAACTCCCCCGGGAAAAATCCTTTTATGAATTTTGGAACGGGAATATGGGACTCGTATAACATGGCAACAGGTTTGCTGGGTGATGTTCTCTCATACATCCGATTATTTGCACTTGGTTTAAGTGGTGGAATTCTCGGAGGTGTATTCAATAGCCTTGCTTTTGGAATGGCTCCTGACTTACCAGTGGCTAAACAGATTGTTATCGTATTAATACTATTAATCGGTCACGGCATAAATATTTTTATGTCGGCCCTAGGTTCTCTTGTTCACCCTGTACGTCTTACATTTGTTGAGTTTTATAAGAATGCTGGATTTGTTGGCGGTGGCAAAGAGTACGAACCTTTTCAACGCAAACAATAATCTATAATTAACTGAATTTAAATTAGAAACCTTATAAATTTTAAAACTATGGAACCAATTATTTTTGCTTACTTAGGTATTGGGATAATGCTTATCCTATCAGGAATCGGAAGTTCTTACGGTGTAACAATTGCAGGTAATGCTGCCATTGGTGCACTAAAAAAAGAACCAAATGCTTTTGGTAACTTTATGGTGTTGAGTTCACTTGCTGGTACTCAGGGCCTTTATGGCTTTACTGGATACTTTATGTTAAGTAAATTCTTAGTAGAAACTATCACTTGGACTCAATCTGCTGCTATTTTTGGCGCAGGTTTAACCTTGGGTTTTGTAGCACTATTCTCGGCTTTACGTCAAGGACAAATTTGTGCTAACGGTATTACTGCTATGGGTAATGGTCATAAGGTGTTTGCAAACACCCTTATTCTTGCGGTATTCCCCGAGTTATACGCTATTGTATCATTAGCTGCAGTGTTCCTAATTAGCACAGCGTTATAGTAGAATATCAATAAGCAAAAAGATCACAGCGTTTATTGTTGTGGTCTTTTGCTTTTATATGAAGGTTTCTTTTCCTTATTGTTTTTGTACCAGAAGAAGTAACTTTGCTGCTTCTGCTTTTCCTGCTTTGTTCTGGCTACATATATTTTCTCTCCAGTATAAGGGTCAACTCCTGTGTAGTATATTGTGGATGCTAATGTCATTGGTGTTGGTGTGAAATCTTGAACCTGCTCCAGCTTGAAGTTCAAACGCCTTGTTTCATCGGCAAGGTTCTGCATATCCTGTTCGGTGCTTGCAGGATGGCTCGATATAAAGTAAGGTATAAGTTGTTGATTTAATGAGAATTTATGGTTTATGTCATCAAATTTTTGTTTAAGTAAGTGGAAGAGCTTAAACGATGGTTTGCGCATCATTTTCAGCACCCTATCCGATGTGTGCTCTGGAGCAACCTTTAACCTACCCGAAACGTGGTATCTGCATAGATTCTCGAAGTATTCCTGTTCAGCCTTGCTTTGCTTATCGATGAATAAATCGTAGCGTACGCCACTACCTATAAACGCCTTCTTAATCCCATCAATCTTCCTGACTTTGCTGTAGAGCTGATTTATCGACTCGTGACTGGAATTTAAATTATTGCAGATACTCGGGAATATGCACGATTGACGTTTGCATTTTTCGCAAATACTTAGGTCTTTTCCTTGCATCCTGAACATATTGGCCGATGGGCCACCTATATCACTCAAATAACCCTTAAATCCTGGTAGTTTCTTGATTTTATCAATTTCATCCAGAATCGATTTCTCGGAGCGCGACGAAATGAATCTTCCCTGATGAGCCGAAATGGTGCAAAAACTGCATCCTCCAAAGCATCCACGGTGGATATTTACCGAGAACTTTATCATCTCCCAAGCAGGAATTACTTTATCCTTATAGCGTGGGTGAGGCAAATGTGTGTAGGGTAAATCGTACCAACTATCAATTTCGTTGGTGCTAGGAAGCGGATATGGAGGGTTAACAACTACGCACTTATCGTTAATGGGTTCCACCAAGCATTTGGCGTTCATCCGGTTCGATTCCGACTCAATTAGCTTAAAGTTCTCACCAAACTTCAGTTTATCCTTGAGACAATCATCATAGGAGTGAAGGTTGATGGTGTTTTTGGACTTGCTGTACTTTTCTACATTTGAATCAACATAGCCAATCTGTGGAATATCTCTGAGTTGATAAATACTCGCACCTCTCGATAATCGTTGAGCAATCTCCACAATTGGCTTTTCGCCCATGCCATAAACTAGTATATCAGCCTCACTATCAATTAGTATTGATGGTTTAAGTGAATTACTCCAATAATCGTAATGGGTAAATCGGCGCAACGATGC
>WBUV01000110.1 GCA_008933525.1 Bacteroidales bacterium
CTATCATCGTTGTAGGAAACAATTACTGTTGCTGTTGGCAAATCAACCTCAACGCTTGTAACGCCTTGGATGCTCGAGAGTCCAGTTTTAACTGCATTTGCGCATCCCATGCATTTCATATTGCTTACAATTAGTTTTTCCGTTTTCATCCGTATAAAATATTTAGTTAGCTAATTATTAGTGCTTTGCATTTTCGATTTTAACAATTCTTATTGAGCGGATGGAACACCCATTTTTTGTTCATCGGTGTTTGTGCAAACTGCCTTACATGGGTGTTTCATAAGTTAAATTATTAATTATCAATTGTTAATTATGAATTAATCAATTATTTCCACATCGAAATTCTGATTCCCGCATAGTATTTCGCTCCAGTAATAGGTCCCCAAACCTGCGATGCATCAAAGTACTGGTTGTAAGGATTCTCTGGGTATATTATTGGGTGATGTTGTTTAAAACCGGTTAGGTTTTCAACTCCAACATACAAGTCCCATTTACGGAACAATTTTGTTAGCTGAAAGTTCATTGTGGTGTACGAGGGGAAATCCATTCCCATTTGAACATCAACAGGATAGCCGTCCATATTTGGTAGGCGACCGCCACCGTTGAGCTGTATGGTGTAGTCGAACTGCCATTTCTTCAATGGTGTTTTGTAACTAATGCTAACTAAACCTTTATTTTTGCTGACCAGCGGTTTTTGCTGTAATTCTCCGTTAATGGTGGTTTTTACATCATTTATCCTGTAGGCCATAGTTAAATCAAGTCCTTTCACTGGTTGAGTGTTTATCTCAATTTGGTAGCTGTTGGAGTATGATTTGCCATTTAGGTTATAGAAATAAACCGATGTTGCATCTCTGTCAGCATCAACAATATACTGATTTTCAAAATTTGTATGGTAATAATCCGCACTAATGTTAAGGTTTTTGTCCCAAATTTTATACCGCTGGCTGATATTTAAGCCAAAGTTCCACGCTTCCTCCAGTTTAGCATCTTCCTCAAAAACAAATTGCCTATTGCTTGCCAGCAAATTGCTATTTTCCGAAACCGCCGAAGGGTAACGATACCCTTTGCCCGCACTAGCCCTAAAGGTAAATTGCTCCCAAGGTTTGTACATTGCGTGGAATCGGGGAGTAGTAAAGTAGCCAAATTTGCTATGATGGTCAACCCTGTAGCCAGCCATTAGTGTAAGCATTTCTAGGTGTTTGTATGTGTATTCAGCATAAACACCAGGCACTCTTTCGTATCTATTAAGGTTTACTCCATTTAGGTTTTCTATGTAACCATCGTAGTTAAAGTTAACTCCCGATTTTATGGTATGATTGGTATTTCCAATGTATGTCATAAAAATCAGGTTACTATGGAAACTGTTCTGTGTTGCATTGTAGGCTCTTGGTCCATAGTTCGATGTTTGGTCGTGGTAGGTAAATGCATTTATCCAACCCAAACTGGTTGATGGTCTATCGAATATGTATCCTGTTTTGCTGAAAGCCTCAAATCGGTTTGTGTTAACGTCAATACCGTATGGATTTCCTAAGGTTTGCTCGGTGTTTCTATCGTAATCAACCTGACCAGCCAAGCGTTTTTCCTGCAAGAATTTAACCCCAATGTTTGATTCGAACTTCTCTCCCTGATACTTCCAACGGTTAAATAAATGGTACTGCGTGGTTAGTGGATGGTCAAGAAAATCATCTTCATTGTGGTCTATTCTGTTCCCTAAATGTGAACCGTGCGCCAGAATCATTGTCGATACCTTTTCGTTTACATCAACAGCATAGTTTGCGTTGAATTCAGTCATACCAAGATTATTGGCGTAAAGGTTAAGGTGCATCTTTTCCTGCTCCCAGGGCTTTTTAAATTCAATGTTGATTTGACCAGTGATACTCTCGTAGCCATTTGCCACCGATGCCGTTCCTTTCGATACCTGAATGGATTCCATCCAAGGGCCAGGAACATATCCAAGTCCGTATGCTGATGCAAGTCCTCGAAGTGTTGGTACATTCTCAAATTGCATTTGAGTATAAATTCCTGCTAATCCAAGCAGTTGAATTTGCTTGGCACCTGTAACCGCATCGCTGTACGATACATCTACCGAGGCATTAGTCTCAAAGCTCTCAGAAAGGTTGCAACAAGCCGCACGCTTTAGTTCATTGTTTGTTATAACCTGAGTTTGAATTGGGTTTAATCGTTGTAGGTGAGTGCCCGGAACTGTTGTGGTAACAGTAACACCCTCAATGGTGTTCTCCTGTATTAGAGTGTGTTCAACAACCTTGGTTTTAAAATCAACCGATACTGTATCGGTTTTGAAACCAATAAAGCTGATGACAATCTTATTGAACCCTTTAACGGTTTGTAGCATAAAGTGTCCTTCGGAATCGGCCGAGGTTCCTGTTGTGCTACCCAACCAAATTATGTTTGCCCCAACCAAGGGCGATATATTGCCCTTATCGTCCTTACCGTAAATATGCCCGTGGATTATATCCTGAGCAATTCCAGCACTAGTAAGTAGGAATACGGTATAGAGCAAGGCAATTCTTTTTATGTATATTGATTTAATCGCTTTCATAGTTTTATAAGTTGAGATTAAGTAATGATTTTTCCATTTAACAATGGAAATAACTAATCAACTCGAGTGTGTGACTCGATAACTACGAAAGTGTGTCGGATATTTTAAGTGAATTGAGGCTAATGAGCAATGCTTTCCCCCAGAGCGTTGGAGGAGGAGTATCAGATTCTGCGTACGATTTAAGCGAAATCTCAGGAGTAACCTGTTTTTTGATGTGAGCATTGTACTCAACAACAGCCACTAATATTTTATCAAAGCTGATACTTGTTGATACAACAGGTACAATATCGTTCAGTTTAACAGAAACTTGTTCATTGTTGCAGCCACAACTTTCAGATTCGTTGCTAATTGCTTCAACCTCTTCGAAGTCGCAGCAGCTATGCTGAACGTTATTGGTTGTGTGCATATCGCACCCAACTTCGCTGTAAATTGAGATTTCGGTTTTACCCTCGCAGTCGCAATGATGCAGGAAAATAGTCAAACCACTCGATGCAACAATCAGTATTGTTGCAAGAGGCAGGGCTACGGCTATTTTTAGAAATTTTTTAAGCATCATTACAAATTATAACTCATTATGTAAACGGCATACAAGCAAAAAGGTTTAATGTTTAAGCCCCCTTTTTTAATTCTTTAACAGAGCAACTGCCACTGGCACAGCCCGCGCATCCGCCACTACTCTTGTATTTTGGATTAAAAACCCTGTAAATAGAGTAGAACGTATAACCCAAGGTTACTGTTAGTATTATATAAACTAATATTTCCTGAATCATATTTTTCTTTGTTTAGTGACTAGTGACAGGTGATTTGTGACATTTAATAACTCGTCACCTGTAACTCGTCACACGTCACCATATTCCTAAAATCCCATCAAACTTCCAACCTGATAAACAGTAAATGCAACCATCCAAGCAAGTCCTGTGGTAAAAACAATGGTAAATAGCGCCCATTTCCAAGAACCAGACTCGTTCTTAATTGCCGATATTACAGCAACGCAGGGGAAGTAAATCAGTATAAAAAGAAGGAACGACAATGCAATTAAAGGTGAGAATGTTTTTTGCCCCCTCAATTCGCCCGATTTATGTGTTTCGTTCCTCAACTTTTCTGACAGTGAGTCGGCAGAATCCGCTTCCTCATCAGCCTGGTAAAGAACGCCTAATGTGCTTACCACAATTTCCTTTGCTGCAACACCTGAAAGCAAGCTAACGCCCATTTTCCAATCAAAACCAAGCGGTTCAATTGCAGGTTCAATGAATTTTCCAATTCTACCTAGGTAGGAGTATGCTTGTCTTTCTGCATCCATCTCCATTTCTAGGTGATGAATCTTGCTTGCAATGCTATCTATCTTTAAACTATCAACAACCAATACCGATGAAATGTTTTGCAGTTGAGATTTTTCAAACAAAATTTCCTTTTCAAAATCCTTTGTGTACTTAACATTCCTAGGGAAATAACCCAAAGCCCAAATAATAATAACCGCAACAAGTATAATTCCGCCCATCTTTTGTAAGTACTGCGAGCCCTTGTGCCACATATGCATTATGGTTGAACGCATTGTAGGTATTCGGTAGGGTGGAAGTTCCATAACAAAAGGCACATCATCGGCCTTGAAGAATGTGCGTTTAAGCATTAAGGCTGTTCCAATGGCAAATAAAATTCCAATGAAGTAAATCAGAAATAACAGGTTACCTGCACTTGCAGGGAAAAAGGCTCCTAGTATTAGTATATAGACAGGCAAACGGGCGCTACAGCTCATAAATGGAGTTATAAGGATTGTAACAAGCCTATTATTCCTGTTCTCTATGGTGCGCGATGCCATTATTGCAGGAACATTACAGCCAAAACCCATTACAAGTGGAATAAACGATTTTCCGTGTAGCCCAATCTTATGCATCAGTTTATCCATTATAAACGCTGCACGAGCCATATAGCCTGTATCCTCGAGCAATGAGATAAAGAAGAAAAGTATAAGTATGTTGGGTAGGAAAACAATAACGCTTCCAACGCCATTAATAATTCCATTTATTATCAAATCTTTCAGCGGTCCATCAGTCAGGATGTTGTTCATTAGGTTGCTAAGCAACTCAACGCCCTGTTCAATCCAGCCCATTGGGTATTGTCCAATGGTGAATGTGGTATAGAATGTCAGCCAAATAAGAAATAGGAAAATAGGAAATCCAAAGAGCTTGTGGGTTATAAATGTGTCAAGAATCTCGGTCGTTTGTCTTTTTTGTCGAGTACCCTCTTTAAAAGTTTCCTTTAGCGCACCAGCAATAAAACCGTACTTTGCATCGGTAATAAGCGTTTCGGAATCTTCCTTGTAAATTCCTTCCAGTTTTGCAATTTCCTTATCCGCAAGACTTTTAATTGTCTCGTAATTCTCTACACCCTTAAGTATTTTATTGGCGTATCGGTCTTTCTCGAGCAATTTAAGGGTTAAGTAACGACTAGAATAGTTAACAGTGATACTATCGTTTTTCTTTACCTCTTTTTGAATTGCTGATATCGACTCCTCGATATTTTGCCCATAATTTACATGGATATGGCGAACAGTCTTCTCTTTTTCAGCAAACACATTGATTGTGGTGTCGAGAAGTTTATCCAATCCTTTTGCCTTTGAGCCAACTGTCGGAACAAACGGAATACCAAGCATTTTGCCCAGCTCGGAATAATCGAATCTATCGCCCTTACCTAGCAGCTCATCAAACATATTTAGGGCGACAATCACCCTAACATCCATATCAATTAACTGAGTGGTAAGGTATAGGTTACGCTCTAGGTTCGATGAATCTACTACGTTTATTACAATGTCCGGATTGTTATCGTGGATATATCTACGTACAAATATTTCCTCAGGGGTATACGCTGTAAGCGAGTATGTTCCTGGTAAATCGGTGATGTTAAATGTATAGCCCTTGTACTTAAACCTTGCATTCTTTGAATCGACTGTTACACCGCTGTAATTCCCCACATGCTCACGTGAACCCGATAAGTAGTTGAATATTGTGGTTTTTCCGGCATTGGGATTTCCCACAAGAGCAATATTGATTGTTTTTCCCGATACTTTAACGCCAGTATCAATAATTTCAGGTTCGGTGAATTTTGTAAGCGATTCGCTGCTTTGCTCAGCGACAAGTTTCTTGGCCTCTTCTGGGGTAACAATTTCAATTAGGGCCGCCTCATTTCTGCGCAACGATATTTCGTAACCCATTATAGAGTACTCAATAGGGTCTTTAAGGGGAGCATTTTTAATTACTACAACCTTTTTGCCTTTAACAAATCCCATTTCGGTGATACGTTTGCGGAATGCTCCGCGCCCCATCACTTTCGAAATTATTCCATACTCGCCGTTTTGTAAATCTGATAGTAACATTAAAAAGATAAAGGTTAACTGAACCTGAAAAATTTATAATACACAATTAACTCAATTTAGCCAGAAATGTTTAAAACATTCTTTGAACCAGCATTGCCAACTTTGCAAAAATAATCTAATATTTGTCATCTATTGTAGACTAATGCTTTTAAACAATATGGATAATCCGGACGAGTTGTTTAATCATATTAAAAGTATTCTGGGCGAATCGCCTGAAAGTATGAGGATACTAGAAGATTCCATTAGCATTGACGTGCAAATGGAGTACTACAAAATGGTATCTAAAGTGCGTGGGAGTGAAGTATTAAAGGATTACAATTCTGATGATTTGTTGAGCAATAAACTTACCATCGATGAGGCGAAAGAGTATTTAATCCGTTTGGCAGGCACCGATAATGTTGAGAATTATAGATTGATAGAGCAGTATGCATCAATTGCATCGCCAGATTTGAAGGATTGGGCTCTTATGGCGTTAAACGAGAGCCGATTTCATATGGTATCATCGCTTTCGGAGGAAGATGGTGTTTTTATAAGTACTGGGCTAGGAGGGAAGAGTGGTAAGTTAAGGTACTTTATTGTATTTGTCCCCAATTCCGATGGGTTAAGCCCAGAGCAAAAGCAACTAGTTGTGGATGAGGTAAATTTCTTATTTCCTCGCTATTCGTCGGAGGTTGAGATAACTGAAATTTTGGACGATTTTATTTGTGTTACTGCATTAATTCCAATGAATATTGCAGTGAATGAGCCTATAAACGCTGTTATTGACGAGTGTTTAAGCCTCGGATGTTCTTTAAACGATGGCTACATTGTAACCAATGTTAAAACTCTGTCGGAGAATGAAATTATAAAGGTTCTGAATCATGAACCAATTGACGGAATGAATTTCGATGAGCAATAAAAAAAACCGGCAGTTGCCGGTTTTTAGTTTTATCTATTTTTCAAGGTCCTCAAAAGTTACGCTCGAGAACTCTGTTGTAGCCATCTCTAACTCTTCATGCTCAACCATCTCGCTACGGGGAATAACCTCTTGGTTTGTTTTGATATAATCTACAACTTCGTTCAATCCCTCAAGGAATTTCTCAAAATCCTCCTTGTACAAGAAGATTTTATGCTTTTCGTAGTACATCTTACCATCCTTACCCATACGTTTTTTGCTTTCGGTAATAGTAAGGTAGAAATCGCTGTTACGGGTCGATTTCACATCGAAAAAGTAAGTTCTTTTACCAGCACGAATCACTTTCGAGAAAATATCCTCTTTGTCCGCTTTCTCAAAATCGTCAAGGTTTTCAAATCCGTCCATCATCTCACAGTATTTAAATTAGGTTTGGTTTTAGGTTTTCAACCTCCCAAAAATAGAAAAATATTTGTCATTCGGTTTGTTTAGGCAAAATTTTTAACAAAAATCTTCATTTTGGTTGAAAGATGTTAGTTTTTTTGGTTGAGGTGGGATTGGTGTGGTTGTGATGTTTGTTTGGTTATTGAGTAATTAAGTTATTAGGGAAATAAGTAATTGGGTAATTAAGTAGTTAAGTAATGAGTTTTGGGGTTGAAGTTGTGAGTTAACATTTAATAGAAAGACAGACCTTCAATCGTCAATAGGACATGGATGTGTCAAATTTATGTTCCATGCCAATATTCATCGTTTGCGATGCAAAGAACTCTATTTCATTTCAAACACTTGTTATTTCTTGCATCGATTTTTTACTGGTTTCATTATTACCCCGAGTTAAAGCTGGGGGCTATTGCTTGGGCCCTATTTGGTGTTTTATCTTTTAAATTCATCATTCTACATTTTGCATTCTACATTCTAAATTTTACTTCCTGCTTCCATCTTCCCAATCATTTAACAGTTTTTTGCTTTATTACTTTGCATTGATTTAGTCAATCCAAAAATTGAGTGTATCTTTGTAATCTCAAATGATAAAAGAAAATACGTTCTTACACAATGATTAGCAGACGATTACTCCGAATTAAGATTCTACAGGTTCTCTTCGCACATTTCCGTAGCGAAAACGATTCATTAAATAATCTCGAAAAGGAACTATTCCTTAGTATCGAAAAATCCTATCAGCTTTACCATTTGCTTTTACTGCTTCCCGAGGAATTAGTCGATTTTGCCCAGAACAAAATTGATTTAGGCAGACAAAAACTCCGTCCAACCCCCGAAGAGGTAAACCCAAACACCCGTTTTGTTGAAAACAAGGCAATCGATAAGCTTCGAATCAATCAGAGTTTAATAAACTACTCCACCGAGAAACGGTTGAATTGGCGTCATCACCCAGAGCTAATCAAAAGCATTTACAGCAAATTAATTTTATCCGATTACTATAGCCAGTACATGAGTGCCGAAACCAATGGTTTCGCCGATGATAAGCAATTGCTCCTGAACTTTTTTAACAAGGAGTTAGGCGATTTAGATGATTTCAATAATTTCCTTGAGGAGCAAAGCATTTACTGGAACGACGATTTAGAGTTTGTGCTAAGCATGGCAACTAAAACGGTTAAGAAATTCACAGAATCATCCGATGAGTCTGCAGAGTTAATGCCAATGTTCCGTAACGAGGACGATGAGGATTTTGCCAAGAAGTTACTTCGTAAAGTAGTGCTTCGCCACGCGGAGAATGTTAAGTTGATTGAGGAGTACACCCAAAACTGGGAGGTTGACCGTAT
>WBUV01000111.1 GCA_008933525.1 Bacteroidales bacterium
ATTGTAGTGCGTTACAATAGAACAGAGGATGAGATTTTTGCAAGTTTCGATCCCGAGTTGAAACGTTACAAACTGCCAAAGTTCAAAAAGACTAACCAGAAGACATCAATCACCCTTAAGCCAATTGTTCGTAAAGGACAACAGATTAAGAAAGGTGATATTTTAACCGAAGGTTATGCTACCCGTCAGGGTGAGTTAGCCCTAGGACGTAACCTTAAAGTTGCATTCATGCCCTGGAAGGGTTACAACTTTGAGGATGCTATTGTGGTTAGCGAAAGATTAATTCGCGAGGATTACTTCACTTCGATTCATATCGATGAGTACACCCTTGAGGTACGCGATACTAAAAGGGGTATGGAAGAGTTAACTTCCGATATACCAAACGTTTCCGAAGAGGCTACCAAAAACCTCGACGAGAACGGTATGATTCGTATTGGTGCGAATGTTGTTCCTGGCGATATTCTAATTGGAAAGATTACTCCAAAAGGAGAGTCCGATCCAACCCCAGAAGAAAAATTGTTAAGAGCAATCTTTGGTGATAAAGCTGGTGATGTTAAAGATGCATCGTTGAAAGCATCGCCTTCGTTGCATGGTGTTGTTGTCGATAAAATGTTGTTCTCTAGAGCCGTTAAGGATGAGAGAGATCAGAAGAAAGCAAAGAGTAACGAGAAAGGTATTCTTGAGAAGATCGACAATGAATTTAACCGTCATGCTGCCGACTTGCTTAACAAACTTGTTGATAAACTATTCGTTTTAGTTAATGGAAAAACATCGCAAGGAGTATCCGATAACTTTGGTGGAGAAATAATTCCACGTGGAGTTAAGTTTACCCAAAAGATGCTTGCCGAGATTGACTATATGAATGTTAATCCTAACAAGTGGACTACCGATAAACAGAAGAATGATCTTATTAAAGCGGTTATTCAGAACTATATCCTTAAATGGAAAGAGTACGATGCTGAGTATAAGCGTAAGAAATTCAATGTAACTATTGGTGATGAGCTTCCTGCAGGTATTATGCAATTGGCGAAAGTATATATTGCTAAGAAGCGTAAGATTAAAGTAGGTGATAAAATGGCAGGTCGTCACGGTAATAAAGGTATCGTTGCAAAAGTTGTTCGTGACGAGGATATGCCTTACCTAGAGGACGGAACAACCGTTGATATTGTGTTGAACCCACTGGGTGTGCCTTCGCGTATGAACCTTGGACAGATTTACGAAACTGTTCTTGGCTGGGCAGGCTTAAAACTTGGCGAGCGTTTCAGTACACCAATTTTCGATGGCGCTTCGCTTGAAGATATCACTGAATATACTAATAAGGCAGGATTACCATCGTTTGGTACAACTTATCTTTATGATGGCGGTACTGGAGAGCGTTTCGACCAGCCTGCAACAGTAGGTGTTATTTATATGCTGAAGTTAGGTCACATGGTTGACGATAAAATGCACGCTCGTTCAATTGGACCATACTCACTTATTACACAACAACCTCTTGGTGGTAAAGCACAATTTGGAGGTCAGCGTTTCGGTGAAATGGAGGTATGGGCGCTAGAAGCGTTTGGTGCATCGCATATCCTACAGGAGATTCTTACAATCAAGTCCGACGACGTGGTTGGTAGGGCTAAAGCCTACGAATCCATTGTTAAGGGTGAATCCATGCCACAAGCAGGCATACCTGAATCACTAAATGTACTGTTACACGAGTTGCGTGGTTTAGGGTTAAGCATTAACCTTGATTAACACGTTTTGCGATATCATACTGGGAGGTAAAACTCCCAGTTTTAAAAAGCAAGGCTTAACTATTTAATATTCAAAATATGTCGTTCAGAAGGGAAAATAAGGTTAAGAGCAACTTTTCTAAAATTACTATCAGTCTTGCATCGCCAGAAGAAATTCTTGAGCGTTCGAGCGGAGAGGTGCTAAAACCCGAAACCATCAATTATAGAACATACAAACCTGAACGCGACGGACTTTTCTGTGAGCGCATTTTTGGTCCTGTAAAGGATTATGAGTGCCATTGCGGTAAGTATAAGCGAATCCGTTATAAAGGGATTGTTTGTGACCGTTGCGGAGTTGAGGTTACAGAGAAGAAAGTTCGACGTGAGAGAATGGGACATATCAACTTGGTTGTTCCCGTAGCTCATATCTGGTACTTCAGATCACTACCCAACAAAATAGGTTACCTATTGGGTTTACCATCCAAGAAATTGGATGCAATTATTTACTATGAGCGTTATGTCGTAATCAATGCTGGTATTAAGGCTGCCGATGGTATAAAGTATCTCGATTTTTTAACTGAAGAAGAATATCTTGATATTTTGGATACTCTGCCAAAGGAAAATCAATACCTTGATGATAGCGATCCTAATAAGTTCATGGCAGGAATGGGAGCAGAGGCTTTATACACTCTACTTTCCAGAATTGATTTAGATGAACTTTCCTACGATTTACGTCATAAGGCAAACAATGAAACTTCGCAACAAAGAAAAAGTGAAGCTTTAAAACGATTACATGTTGTTGAGGCGTTCCGTGAATCGGTTCAGATTAATAAGCCAGAATGGATGATCTTAAAGGTTATCCCTGTGATTCCACCAGAATTACGTCCTTTGGTTCCATTGGATGGAGGTAGATTTGCTACTTCGGACCTGAACGATTTATACCGTAGAGTTATTATTCGAAATAATCGTTTAAAAAGACTTATTGAGATTAAGGCTCCTGAGGTTATTCTTCGTAACGAAAAACGTATGCTTCAGGAAGCGGTTGACTCGTTATTCGATAATTCTCGTAAATCCAACGCTGTTAAGACCGATGCAAACCGTCCGCTTAAATCTCTTAGCGACAGTTTGAAGGGTAAACAAGGACGTTTCCGTCAGAACTTACTCGGTAAACGTGTTGACTACTCTGCACGTTCGGTAATTGTTGTTGGTCCAGAGTTAAAGATGCATGAGTGCGGATTACCTAAGGATATGGCTGCAGAGCTATACAAACCATTTGTTATCCGTAAATTAATAGAGAGAGGAATTGTAAAAACAGTAAAATCGGCTAAAAAGATAGTTGACCGTAAAGATCCTGTAGTTTGGGATATACTTGAAAACGTTCTTAAAGGCCATCCAGTACTGTTGAACCGTGCTCCTACCTTGCACCGTTTAGGTATTCAGGCTTTCCAGCCAAAACTTATTGAAGGTAAAGCAATTCAATTACACCCACTTTCCTGTACAGCGTTCAACGCCGACTTCGATGGTGACCAAATGGCGGTTCACTTGCCATTGAGCAATGAGGCTGTATTGGAAGCTCAAATCTTGATGCTAGGTTCGCACAACATTCTCAACCCTGCTAATGGTGCACCTATTACCGTACCTTCGCAGGATATGGTTTTGGGTCTATACTATATCACAAAGCAACGTAAAGGTGCTAAAGGTGAAGGATTAATTTTCTATTCTCCAGAGGAAGTTCTAATTGCTTATAACGAGAAGGCTGTTGACCTACACGCAATCATAAAGGTTCGTTTAACCTTGAGTGATGCTGAAGGTAATGTAACTCACTCACTAATGGAAACAACTGTTGGTCGTGTTATCTTCAACCAGTACGTTCCAAAAGAAATGGGATATATTAACGAAGTATTGACCAAAAAGTCGCTTCGTGATATTATTGGTACTACTTTGAAGAAGACAGGAACTTCACGTACTGCTCAATTCCTTGATGATATCAAAGATTTGGGTTATTACATGGCGTTTAGAGGTGGTTTGTCATTCAACCTTAACGATGTTGTAATTCCTGCAGAAAAAGCTTCACTTGTTGAGGAAGGTTATGAGCAAGTTGATGAGGTTATGGCCAACTACAATATGGGTCTTATTACCAACAACGAACGTTATAACCAAATTATCGATATTTGGACACACACTAATGCTAAGTTAACTCTAACTCTACTTAAGAATCTATCGGGCGATAATCAAGGATTCAACTCTATCTATATGATGCTTGATTCCGGAGCTCGTGGTTCTAAGGAGCAGATTCGTCAGCTTTGCGGTATGCGTGGTCTGATGGCTAAACCTCAGAAATCGGGTGCTACTGGAAATGAGATTATTGAGAACCCAATTCTTTCAAACTTTAAGGAAGGATTATCAGTTCTTGAGTACTTTATTTCAACCCACGGTGCTCGTAAGGGTCTTGCCGATACCGCTCTTAAAACTGCCGATGCTGGTTACTTAACCCGTCGTTTGGTTGACGTATCGCAGGATGTTATTATAACAGAGCCAGATTGCGGCACTCTTCGTGGATTGGTTGCTACAGCGATTAAGAAGAATGAGGAGGTTGTTGAAACTCTATACGAGAGAATTCTTGGTAGAACTACTGTGCACAATGTTTACCATCCATTAACAGGCGCATTAATTGTTTCTGCTGGTGAAGAAGTAACAGAGGAAATTGCACTTGAAATTGAGAATTCACCCATTGAACAAGTCGAAATTCGTTCAGTATTAACTTGCGAATCGAGAAAAGGAGTTTGTGGAAAATGTTATGGACGTAACCTTGCAACTGGACGTATGGTTCAGAAGGGTGAGGCTGTAGGGGTTATCGCCGCTCAAAGTATCGGTGAGCCAGGTACTCAGCTTACACTTCGTACATTCCACGTGGGGGGTACCGCTTCTAACATAATTTCTGATTCTAAGATTATTGCTCGCTTTGAGGGACGTGCCGAAATAGAAGAATTGAAAACTGTTTCGCGTGATGACGAAAATGGAAATCCTTACAATATCGTTATTGGGCGTCTTGCCGAAATGCGTATTGTTGATTTAAATACTGGTATTACATTATCAACTCATACAATTCCTTACGGATCCAAACTATACATTAACAACGAAGATGTTGTAAAGAAAGGACAACTTATTTGTGAATGGGATCCATGGAATGCGTTAATTATCTCTGAGGTTAGCGGTAAAGTAGCTTTCGATTCACTAATAAAAGATGTTACTTTCCGTGAAGAATCTGATGAGCAAACCGGTTACCGCGAGAAGGTTATTATCGATTCGCGCGATAAGACTAAAAACCCTGCAATCAAAATTACCGACGAGAAGGGCGATGTGATTCGTTTATATAACATCCCTGTTTCATCGCACATTGTTGTTGATGAGGGAAGCACAGTACTTGCCGGTGAAACTCTTGTTAAAATTCCAAGAGCGATGGGTAAGTCGGGTGATATCACCGGAGGTCTTCCTCGAGTAACTGAGTTATTCGAAGCACGTAACCCATCTAACCCTGCCGTAGTATCAGAGATTGATGGTGAGGTTACATTTGCGAAGATTAAGAGAGGAAACCGTGAGATTAACGTTACTTCAAAGACTGGGGAGGTTAAGAAATACTTAGTTCCACTTTCAAAACAAATTCTTGTTCAGGAGAACGATTACGTTAAGGCAGGTATTCCACTATCCGATGGAGCTATTACTCCAAGCGATATTCTTGCAATCAAAGGTCCTACAAAGGTTCAGGAGTATATTGTTAACGAGGTTCAGGAGGTTTACCGTTTACAGGGTGTAAAAATCAACGACAAGCATTTCGAGGTGATTGTTCGCCAGATGATGCGTAAGGTTGAGATTGACGATCCAGGCGATACCCGTTTCCTTGAAAAGCAAATTGTTGATAAGTGGGAGTTCATTGAGGAGAACGATTACATCTTTGATAAAAAGGTTGTAGTTGATGCCGGTGATGCTGTTGGATTCCGTCCAGGTCAGATTATTACTGCAAGGGTGCTCCGCGATGAGAATTCTAAACTTAAGCGTAAGGATATGAAGTTAATCCAAGCTCGCGATGCAGTTTCTGCAACATCGAGTCAGGTGCTTCAGGGTATCACAAGAGCAGCTCTACAGACCAATAGCTTTATGTCGGCTGCATCGTTCCAGGAAACCACTAAGGTACTTAACGAGGCTGCAATCTTCGGAAAGGTTGATACCTTGGAAGGCTTGAAGGAGAACGTAATTTGTGGTCACTTAATTCCTGCGGGTACTGGTCTTCGTGAGTTCGATAAATTAGTAGTTTATTCAAAGGACGATCACGATTTGATTGAAAGATCTAAAAGCGCAGTTACTGTTGACGAGGAATAAATAATATACATTGATAAAAGAAGGAGTTGATCGGAATGATCAACTCTTTTTTTGTTTAGTGAGTTGGCCTAATAACACATCGAAAAAAAATTTTTTCCAGTAATTTTCTTTAATTTAGCATCATTAATCCTTTAAAATACTTTTGCTATGAGCGATAACAAGATGAACCCAATTAACATTGAGATAAGTGATGAGGTTGCACAGGGAGTTTACTCAAACCTTGCCGTAATAACTCATTCATCATCAGAATTCATTATAGATTTTGTGCGTGTTATGCCGGGCATTCCAAAGGCTCAGGTTAAGAGTAGGATAATACTTACCCCTGATCACGCAAAACGCCTGCTCTTGGCTTTACAGGATAATATTGCCAAGTTTGAATCCAATATGGGAACAATCAAACTGCCAGAAGGAACCGAGGGAATGCCTCCATTCCCAATGAATTTTGGCGGTAAAGGTGGTGTTGCCTAAATTTAAGATTTTAAAAGGGAATGTCGATTTTTGATTAAGAGTTAAACTTCTAAAATCAGAAATCGACATTCCTTGTTCATTATTTAAATTTGATAACTATGAGAAAACTATCGTTCATTTTTCTTGGTTTGATGATGGGATTGTTATCCTGCTCAAATAAAGAATTTACCGTTTTTTCTCCTTCAAGCAAAGTGAAGTTGAACTTTGCTTTAGCTGGCGAAAATCAGCCTTCATATAGCGTTTATTTTAACGATAAGCCAATTATCAAACCCTCTACACTAGGTTTTGATTTTGAGGATATGGAATCGCTTGGAAAAGGGATGAGGATTGATAGTATTCAAACCTGCGAGTTCAATGAAAAATGGGAGATGCCCTGGGGCGAACAGCGATATGTTACCAACCATTACAATGAGTTAAAAGTATTCTTGTGTGAAGGAAAGAATCAAAAACGTCGATTATCAATTGTTTTTAGAGTTTTTGACGATGGTGTAGGTTTTCGTTACGAGTTCCCAGAGCAGGAAAATATGAAGGATGTTGTTATTACGGATGAGAATACACAGTTTAATCTTACCGGAAATCATATGTGCTGGTGGCAGCCTGGCGATTGGGATATTTATGAGCATCTATACAAGACAACACGATTCAATAAAATTGATGCAGTAAACAGCAAGAGTAAGAATGAGTTGGCTCAAACCTATATTCCTGAGAATGCAGTTAATACCCCTGTAACAATGAAAACCGATGATGGTATTTACCTGAGTTTTCATGAGGCAGCGGTTGAAAACTACGCTGGGATAACCTTAAAGGTTGATACTGCTAATTTCGCAATGCAGAGTGAACTGGTTGGGAATGATTCTGGAATTAAGGTTGTGACAAAAACTCCATTCAACTCGCCTTGGCGAACAATTCAGATAGGAGAAAAAGCAGGCGATTTAATCGAGTCAAAACTAATTCTGAATCTGAACGAGCCCAACAAACTTGGCGATGTATCGTGGTTTAAGCCCACAAAGTATGTTGGAATATGGTGGGAAATGCACTTGGGGAAAGCATCGTGGGATATGGCAAGCGGTAAACACGGTGCAACCACAGCCAATGCAAAACGCTATATCGATTTTGCTGCAAAGAATGGTATTGGTGCAATACTAGTTGAAGGGTGGAATACCGGCTGGGAACACTGGATTGGTTTTGAGGATCGTGAGGGAGTTTTCGATTTTGTTACGCCTTATAAGGATTACAACCTCAAAGAGGTTGTTGAGTACGGCAGGAAAAAGGGTGTTGACTTAATAATGCATCACGAAACATCATCGGCAGTAACAACTTACGACCAGCAGTTGGATACTGCATTTGCTTTGATGAGTAGTCTGGGTTTGCATACAGTAAAAACAGGCTATGTTGGTAAAATAATTCCTAAAGGCGAGTACCATCATGGACAATGGATGGTAAACCATTACCGACGAGTATTAGAAACTGCTGCAAAGTATCAGATTGCGGTGAATGTTCACGAGCCATTCATGGCAACTGGGGAGCGTAGGACTTATCCAAACTTTATTTCGCAGGAAGGTTTTCGTGGACAGGAGTTTAATGCTTGGTCAACCGATGGAGGAAATCCTGCTGAGCACTTAACTATTATCCCTTACACTTGCCTGTTGGCTGGACCAATGGACTATACTCCCGGAATCTTTAACATCAAGTTAAAGCCTTACAAACCAAACAATCAGGTTAACAATACCCTTGCTCAGCAATTAGCATTGTATGTGGTTATTTACAGTCCAATTCAAATGGCTGCCGATTTACCTGAGAACTACGAAGGGCATTCTGCATTTCAGTTTATCCGTGATGTTGCTGTGGATTGGGAGCAAACAAAGGTGCTAAATGGCGAGGTTGGCGATTACATTACAGTTGCCCGTCAGGAGCGTGGTACTGATAGATGGTTTATTGGCTCCGTTACCGACGAGAATGCTCGCGATTTAACAGTTAAGCTAGATTTCCTTGAAAAAGGTAAGAAGTATCAAGCAACAATGTACG
>WBUV01000112.1 GCA_008933525.1 Bacteroidales bacterium
CACTTGGCTTGCAGTTAGTCATAGTTAGCAAAATGGGTAGTGATAACAATAGAAATAGTTTTCTCATATTAAAATGGTTTTGGTTTTAACTCTTGAGGTTAAGTCGCAAAAATGCAAAGTAAATGTTTGATTTCAAAGTGAATTTTTGGTTTAATTTGAACGGATTATTGGATTAATGGAGTAATGGAGGGATGGAGCAATATTTCATTTTTTTTACCTCAAAAGATTCGAGACAAGTAATCCATCACTCCAATACTCCAATACTCCATTTTTATTGTTAATGACTTGTATGCTTATAACCAATAATTTACTTTTGGGAAAATCGAATGAACTATGGATTGTAAGAAGGAATCGAATTCAAAGTTTTGCAACTGCACATACCCTTGCGGAAAGCATGGTGTTTGTTGCGATTGTTTGGCCTATCATCGTCGTAATGGTGAATTGCCGGCCTGTTATTTTCCAAAAGATATTGAGTGTGGATACGATAGGTCGATTGATAATTTTATAAGGATTGTGAAGGAGCGGGGGAGTGGTTATTTGAAGTAGTTTTTTTTGTCTTATACTGAACCTAATTATTCTTTAAAAAAGATTTTGGCAAAAAGTATTCTTAATTATATTTCAGATTGGATATTTTTTTAAATTTATATTTCTTTCATAATTATTATAACTCGTTTAATATGAAGTATTTATTAATTGTAGTGCTTGCGTTTTTTTCAATACATAACTTCTCCAATGCGCAGGAACGTGGATTTGTTATTGAACGCAAAGAATTAAAGGATCATATAGCTTTAGTGATTGGAAATAGCGGTTATTCAGATGCGCCACTCTCAAATCCCATAAACGATGCTATTGATGTTTCTAGAGTTTTTTCGGAAATGGGTTTTATTGTTGATAAGGTGCTTGATGCAGATAAGGAGACAATGGCACAAGCCATTGAGCAGTTTTCTAAGAAATTATCTACTGCAAAGGCTGCCGTATTCTATTATGCAGGTCATGGTGTTCAAGTTAACGGTGAGAACTACCTTATTCCTATTGGAAGCACATCTGCCACCCAAATAACCGATGAATCGCAAGTCCCATACAGGGCAATAAATGCTGGTGAAGTGCTTTCTGCAATGGAGCATGCAAATGTAAATTTTGCTTTGGTGGTGCTTGATGCATGTCGAAATAATCCATTTAAAGGAAGTGGTAGAGGCAGAGTTCCAGGCTTGGCCTCTATAAATGCTCCTGTAGGTAGTTTGGTAATGTACGCTACAAAGGCTGGTTCAACTGCATCTGATGGATTAAACGAACGCAATAGTCCTTTTACTAGGGCATTTTTAACTCATATAGTTACTCCAGGGCTAGATGTAAATCTTCTACCATCAAAAATAACACAAACAGTAGGGGAACTTACTGGTGGCTCTCAAGTACCGGGTACCTATACTCAGCTTAAAGGGAGTTTTACGTTTGTTCCGGAACTAACATCAGAGGAGGCTAAACTTATAAAAGAGGCCGAATTGAAAAATCTTAAAGGAATTGAAGCCGAAATAATGAGAAAAGAGATTGAAGCAGCAGAGAAGAAAAGAATAGATGATGAAAGTCTCGCCAAGAAGAAATCTGAAATAGATGCACTTGATAAACAGATTGCTGAATTAAAGCAAAAAACAGTAACAGGTATAGAAGGTTCCGCAGAAACGGATCTTGACAAGATGTTTGAGTTTGTAAAGCAGAAGGAGGAGCAGAAAAGAGAACTGGAAACCTTACAAAAGCAGGTTGAGGAAAGCCGTATTGCACGTGAAAAAGAGTTGAATGAAATGAAAGTTAAGGAGTATAATGATAAAATTATAAAGATTAATGCCGATATCAATAAGTATAAGCAAATTGCTAGCAGTGAATTCGGTAAGGATATTGCAGAGGCGGCATGGAATAATCTTCTTGTTAAGTATGGACTCAGCGTGGGAAGTGTAAATCAGGGTGATGAATATTCTTTCAAAGAAATGGTGAATCCTTTCCCCGATCGACTTGATATTGGCAAAGTTAGAATTGTTGGTCTGGATGTAATTACAATAAAAGGAGGAACATTTATTATGGGTAGTGAAAGAGGGCAGAATGATGAAACACCTCACTCTATAACATTGAGTCATTTTAGTATAATGAGATACGAGGTTTCAGTTTTTCAGTTCAAACAGTTTATTGAAGTTACAGGCTATAGAACTGATGCTGATAAACAGACGGGTGGCTATGGAAGTCTTGTTTGGGATGGCAGTAAATGGAAAAAACAAGATGGTGTGAATTGGAAGTGCGGCGTTGGTGGGAATTTGCGATTAACAAGCGAATACAGTAATCCGGTAATTCATATCAGTTGGAACGATGCAGTTGCTTATTCTCAATGGCTAAGTCAGAAAACAGGCAAAAAGTGGCGTTTGCCAACTGAAGCGGAATGGGAATATGCAGCAAGAGGAGGGCAGGATTATGCCTATTCAGGAGGAGAAATCATTGATGAGTTGGGCTGGTACAATTTAAACAGTAGTAACGTAACCCATCCTGTGGGGCAAAGGAAACCCAATGATTATGGTCTGTTCGATATGACAGGTAATGTTTGGGAATGGTGTTCAGATTGGTATGGCGATACTTATTATCAAATTAGTCCAATAAACAATCCGCAAGGACCTCTATCGGGAGCTGGTCGTGTGCTACGTGGTGGTGGGTGGTACGATGAACCAGGAATATGTCGTGTGGCTAATCGTTTTGCAAATGATCCCGCATATCGTGGCGGCAACTTAGGTTTTCGACTAGTTTTGGAACCTTAGTTTATTATTGATCACTTATTCTGGATTTCTGGCTCAATAATTCTCTTGAAGATTTAATTAAAAAAAAGGAACCCGACTTTAAGTCGGGTTCTTATTTTACTACCAAATTTTTGCTCGTTTTTCTGGAGCAATGTAAAGTGGTTCATTTGGACTTATCTCAAATGCTTCGTAGAATTCAGGAATGTTGAATAATGCTCCGTTAACACGGAATTTACCTGGAGAGTGAACATCCTCTTTTACTCTGCGCATTAACTCTTTATCGCGGATAATTTGGCGCCATACGTTAGCATACGATAGGAAGAAACGTTGGTTTGCTGTATAACCATCGATATTTTTTGGAGCCTCTTTACCATTCAACGATTTCTGGAATGCAAGGTACGATATTGTTAATCCACCATAATCAGCA
The DNA here is from genome assembly GCA_008933525.1 of Bacteroidales bacterium. Taxonomy (GTDB): domain Bacteria; phylum Bacteroidota; class Bacteroidia; order Bacteroidales; family Tenuifilaceae; genus SB25. The sequence continues at coordinate 3,199 of WBUV01000112.1, forward strand.
ATATTCTCGCCAAGAGTTAGGTTTCCATCAAGGTGTAACGAGTCAATTGCAACAAAATTATTGTACTGCTCAACCAAAGGTTGTGTTAACTGGTTGAATTTCTCAGAATCCTCCTTGGACCACCAATCGGTAAGGATGCCATTCTTATCGAAGTTACGACCTTGGTCGTCGAAACCGTGAGTCATTTCGTGGCCAATAACCACTCCAATTGCACCGTAGTTAACGGCATCGTCGGCATTCATATTGAAGAAAGGAGGTTGAAGAATTCCTGCAGGGAATACAATCTCGTTCATCAATGGGTTGTAGTAAGCGTTAACGGTTTGTGGTGTCATTCCCCACTCGGTTCTATCAACCGGCTTACCAATTTTGCTCATATTCTCTCTGAAACTGAACTCCGATGCGCGCTTAATATTCTCAGCATAGCTGTCGCGGGTAATATCAAGGTTCGTGTAATCCTTCCACTTATCAGGGTATCCAACCTTAACAACCATTGTTTCTAGTTTTTCTAGTGCTTTTGCTTTTGTAGAATCGCCCATCCAGGTTAGGTTTGTAATTCTATCCTTGAAAGCAAGTTTTAGGTTTCCAATTAAAGTAATCATTTTTTCCTTAGCAGCAGGAGGGAAGTTCTCCTCAACAAATATTTGTCCTACAATTTCGCCAATCGCAAAATTTGCTGTGTTCGATACTCTTTGCCAGCGTGGAATGTTAACCTCTTTGCCAGAAAGTTTGCGGCTATAGAAATCAAAGTTTTGGTTCTCGAAAGCGCTCGATAGGTACGATGAGTACTGATTCACAACATTCCAGGTAAGGTAATTCTTCCACTCATCGAGCGATACTTCTTTTTGCATTTTGCTGATTTCGGTATAGAACTTTGGGTTGTCAATTACAAAATCAGCAGGAACTTCAATTCCGATTCCAGCAAAGTAGTTTTTCCAGTCGAAGTTTGGCGCAAGTTTTTGCATCTCCTCCATTGTAACCTTATTGTAGGTTAAGTATGGATTACGCTGTTCAAGACGAGTAAAGGTTACTTTAGCAATACGTGTTTCAAACTTCATAATTTGATCAGCAACTTGGGCTGCTTGTTCTGGAGTGTACTCCAAAAGAGTAAACATTGCTTTTAGATGCTCAACGTAATCTTTTCTGATTTCAGCAGAGCGTGGATCCTCGTTTAAATAGTAATCTCTATCAGGTAATCCTAGTCCACCACCATATAGGTTTACTACTATAACCTCGGTGTTTTTTTGATCTTGTCCTGCATAAGGAATAAAAAGTGGGGTTACGTATTGTTGGTGTAATGCAATAATTTCTTTTTGTAGATCTTCAGTTGATTGGATATCGGCAATTCTTTTTAGTTCGCCTTTAATTGGTTCGTATCCTTGCTTTTCAATATTGATGGTGTCCATTCCCGATGCAAAGAAATCGCCAACCTTTTGCCAGCTGCTACCCTTTGGTGCATCGGTCTTTTGGTATGCTTTTTCAAAGATTTGTTTTACAAGTAAGTCATTCTCCTCTCTAAGGATATCAAATGCACCATAACGTGCCTTATCATCGGGCATTTTTGCATTTTTAATCCAACCACCATTAGCGTAAGCGTTAAAATCATCGCCAGGTTTTACGGTTAAATCCATATTCGATGTGTCGAAAGCAGGTTTGCCCTTATCCTGCTTAGCGCAATTTGTAAAAGCAACTGCCGATGCAACGCAGCAGGCCAATAAATAAGTTTTTTTCATATAGATAAATTAATGTTTAGTTGACTAAATAGATAATGGTTTGCTTAAATGGTTTAATAAAAAAAGCTGCCCTAGGGCAGCTTTTAGTGTTTGTTAACAAACTATTCGAATTGTTTGAAAGCTTCTTTAATTCTACCAATCGCTTCGCGTAGTTCAGCCTCTGTGATAACAAGTGGAGGAGCAAAGCGGATAATGTTACCGTGAGTAGGTTTAGCAAGAACACCTTTCTCAGCCATTGCCATACAAACATCCCAAGCAGTTTTGCCAGGTTTGTTGCGGATAACAACAGCATTCAAAAGACCTTTACCACGAACAAGCTCAATCATTTCGCTCTTAATTGCTTTCATCTCATCGCGGAAAATTTTACCCATTTTCTCAGCGTTTTCAGCTAGTTTCTCGTCTTTAATAACGTTAAGCGCTGCAATAGCAACCTTACATGCAAGTGGGTTGCCACCGAATGTAGACCCGTGCTCACCTGGTTTGATGGTTAGCATAATCTCATCATCGGCAAGAACACACGATACTGGCATAACACCACCAGAAACTGCTTTACCAAGGATAAGAATATCAGGACGAACACCTTCGTGGTCGCAAGCTAACATTTTACCTGTACGTGCAATACCTGTTTGAACCTCGTCGGCAATGAAAAGCACGTTGTTTTTCTTACATAAATCGTAAGCTTTCTTTAGGAATCCCTCGTCTGGAACAAATACACCAGCCTCGCCTTGAATTGGCTCAAGAAGGAAACCTGCCACGTTTGGATCTTTAAGTTCTTTCTCTAAAGCCTCGATGTTGTTGTAAGGAATTTTTACGAAACCAGGAGTGAAAGGTCCAAATCCACCGTAAGAATCTGGATCGGTCGACATAGAAACAATTGTAATTGTACGGCCGTGGAAGTTATCCTCGCAAACAATAATTTTTGCTTGGTCTTCCTTAATACCTTTTACTTTGTAAGCCCATTTACGGCAAAGTTTAAGAGCTGTTTCGTCAGCCTCAGCACCAGTGTTCATTGGAAGAACTTTGTCGTAACCAAAATATTTAGTGATAAACTCTTCGTACTCACCAAGAATATTGTTGTAGAAAGCTCTTGAAGTTAAGGTTAAAATCTCAGCTTGGTCAGTTAAAGCTTTTACAATTTTTGGATGACAGTGACCTTGGTTAACAGCAGAGTAAGCTGAAAGGAAATCGAAATACTCCTTACCTTCAACATCCCATACTCTAACGCCTTTACCTTTTTCCAAAACCACAGGAAGTGGGTGGTAGTTGTGGGCACCGTACTTGTCCTCGCGGGCAATGTAATCTTTTGGACTCATCTTGCTCATAGTTGTAATTTTATTTTATTGATTATTAGGTATATATGATTTTAAGTTTTAATCAAACAATTTATGCAAGGTTAATGCTACTTTAGGAATTTTCAAAATGGGAGTAACTTTCAATCAGTATGTTAAGAAACATAATCTTTTGAAAGGCTTGATTTTGATTGAACTATGAGATGCTTTTCGTTTTTTGATATATGAACAGTAAGGGGGTGATGTTGATTAAGTGTACATTTTGGGTTTGTTGGGATTCTGAATGCTTGGAAACGCTTGACGGCTTTAAATGCTTGGGAGTTAATCATCAGCGGCGTTATCCTCCTTTTAAAAAGTTAGTTAAAGGTAATAAAAATTCTGCATTTGAATCATCAGCCCCAGTGAAAGCCGCTGCTTGTTCACTTTAGTGCTTTTTTATTCAATCTTTTCATTTTTAATACATTCCTGTTATTCCTGTAAATCCTTTTTAAGATAAATCATATCAACAAGTTGTATGTCGCCATCGAACATAGGGTGGTCGTAATTGTCTGTAAAAAAATTCTTTACTCGATGTGACTTTTCAAATCCACAACTTTCATAAAACGACAAAATTGTTGGAGTTTCTCCGGTCCCAACAAGCATTGTTTTGTAGTCATTTTTGTAGAAATCTAAAATGAAATTTATCAATGCCTTCCCATATCCTTTGCCTTGATATTTCTCGTATGTCGCTATGTTTTTCAATTCGCAGGTTTCGCTATTTATCGGCGCTACAACACAAACACTTTTCAAATCACCGTCGTACAAAGCAAACATGTCGCCATTCGGCAAATATTTGTCAATCATATTTTCCTGCTCGTCTGCCAACAACAACAGGTCAAGAAACTGTTTCTTATTTTCGATAATCTTCTCTATTTTCACGATATTTCTGTTGTTTAATAATCTGTAAGTTTTTTTTGTTTGAATCTTCATGCATTACCACTTACGGTTCCGTGGTTAAAACTGCTGGGGAGTTATAATCCAGCGGCACCATCCTACACTAAAAACTTTCGTATCTGCATTATCAGCCACAATAGCTAAACTACTGTTAGCTCTTTGTTGCTTAAGTTTTTTGTCCTCTCCATTTAATTTGTATAAAGTCTTCGTATTTGGTAAAATACTCTAAACCTAAAACTAATAGCATCGAACTAATAATATAAACTTTCTGCATTATGGCTGTCAAAACCAAATAGCCTAAACCATAAAAGATAAAGAAACAGTAATAAGTCAATAAGCAAGAAATACAGAATAATTTAAATAAATGAAGTTTTGACTTTAGGATAAATATTGTAATAGTAAATAAACCAAGTAATGTTAGAATAATTGATATTACTCCCACATCATGCAAGGGTGTTGCGATTAAGAAAATAAATATTATGTTGGCAATGCCTATAAATTTTAAAATATTGGCCCATTGTCTTGACGGTATCTTTTTTGACATATTGATAAAAAAAATTCCATACCCTACCGAGTGGAATGCCATTCCAATAAGTGCCCAAATCCAGCCAGGGTTTTCTGAACCGTTTATTGCTTTTGTTGCAAACAAATTGCTAATGAAATTTTCTGACCAGTAAAACCCTATGGAATCTTTATCAAGCAATGAGCCGCCTGGATAAACTAGGGTTGCTATTACTATCAAAATCACTGAAATGACCAAACTTATCAAAACAAAATATTTCTTAATCATTTGCTTAATTGTTAAACTTTTCATTTGTATACTAAGTGTGGAGTTACTTTGTAATGAACGCTAACGGTCAGCTGTTGCTTACGCTGGGGAGTTAACTGCCAGCGGCGTTATCCGCCGTTAAAAAGTTAGTTAAATGTAATAAAAATTCTGCATCTGCATCATCAGCCCCAGTGAAAGGAACAGCGTGTTGGCAATAGTGCTTTTTATTTCAATTAATATATAAACATTCCTTTTTCAATTTCTAATAGTTTATATTCATTCAAGGAATTGTCATATTTATAAATTAAGATATAACTACCAATCTGTTCTCCCGATTTCCAAGCTATCATTTGTTTGTTTGTCTGTCTTCTTATAGTTGTGTAAATTTTGACTTTATCCTTATCTAATTGCAATGGGTCTATTTTTATCCAAATTGCTCTTTCAAATTTTCTTTTTCCTTTAAAATTATTTGTCTTAATAACAGGCAGATTGGAAAATGTTTCTGGAAGTAATTTTAAAATATAATCTTCGGAGGTAATTACGATTTTTACATTCCTTTCCTTTTCTAATATTTTCTTTATTAAAGTGTCAGCGACATTAAAATATATATTCGATTCGTTTCTCGATGTTGAAGTAGTTATCTGAGCATAAGATTCAAC
>WBUV01000113.1 GCA_008933525.1 Bacteroidales bacterium
CTTAATGAATATCCTGACATATAGCCGATTGCAGTATTGTAGCTGCTCATTCCGCTATTATAACCAGCTTCGTAACCGTAAAAGGTGTTAAACTGACCTGAAGAGTTATTATAGCCCGCACGTTACCTGAAATATTTTTTTGGCCTGTTTCGTCGCCAATAAAAACATTACTTCCACCCACCTGATTCAGTGTTCCAGCTGTATTTCCAATAAAAACGTTGCTTGAACCTGTTGTATTCGACCGTCCAGCATAGTAACCAATAAATGCATTGTTTGTACCGCTGGTGTTATACCGCCCCGATTCATTGCCTAAAAATACATTTTCACTCGCATTATTGAGATTTCCAGCCAAATTTCCTACAAACACGTTATTTGCCCCCGTTGAGTTCGTTGCACCACTCTCATTTCCAATAAAAACATTATTTGTACCCGTAATATTTGACCAACCGGCAAAATAACCTAGAAATGCATTATTGGTTCCTGATGTATTATAACGACCAGATTCAGTACCAAGAAAAACGTTATTACTTGCATTATTTGTATATCCTGCCAAATAACCAAGAAACACGTTACTTGCACCAGTAGTATTTGTGTACCCTGCTTGATTTCCAATCATGACATTACTCTCGCCAGTTGTATTTCCTCTTCCGGCATAATAACCCATAAATGCATTGTTTGTTCCTGATGTATTGTAACGACCAGACTCAGTTCCAAGGAAAACATTGTTGTTAGCATTATTTGTATATCCAGCCAAGTAACCAAGAAAAACATTACTAGCGCCTGTGGTATTTGTAAATCCTGCCTGATTGCCCAATATAACATTGTTACTCCCGTCGGTATTTCCGAAACCTGCATTATAGCCCATAAATGCATTGTTTGTTCCAGTTGTATTGTTTCGTCCTGATTCGGTTCCAAGGAAAACATTGTTGCTCGCGTTATTTGTATAGCCAGCAAAGTAGCCAAGAAATACATTATTTGCCCCAGAAATATTGTTATAGCCTGAGTTATATCCAATAAAAACATTACTACTACCAGTTGTGTTGAAAATACCAGCTCGGTAACCAATAAAAGAGTTATAACTGGCAGTAGTAAAAACTCCCGTTTCATATCCTAAGAATGTGTTGTAATCGGAGTTACTTGAATAACCAGCCTTATAACCCAAGAACGTATTATAACTTCCGGTTGTGTTATTTCGTCCGGTTTCGTTACCAATAAAAACGTTATTGCTCCCGGTTATGTTTTTTAAACCCGCTCTAAACCCCATGAATGAGTTGTACTCTCCGGTATTTGCACTTCCACTACCCTTACCAATAAACACATTGTAATTGCTTATATTGCCATAACCAGCAGAGTCGCCTAAAAAAACATTGCTATGACCTATAGCGCCAATATAGCCCGACAAATTGCCAATTGCAACATTATAGGAACCGGATTGGTTTGAATAACCTGTTTTATACCCCAAGAAAACGTTGCTAGAGCCGCTTGTTGTACTCATCCCGCTCTGAAAACCCATAAAAGAATTATACAACCCACCGTTTATACTCTCGCCAGCTTGCTGTCCAATAAAATAATTTTCGGGAGTGATATTCATAAACGTCGATGCAGAGCCTTTGGATTGCGTGCTTAAACCGCCAACGGCAAAACCACCTTTGGCTCCCTTTGTTGGACTCTGATCTACATAAATTCTTGTGCTGTCCTTGGTAATATGCAAAAGATCGAAGTTATTGCTCTTAGACTGGGTGCTAATACCTCCAACAGCAAATCCTCCTTTAGCTCCCTTAACGGAATTAGTATCGATATAAATCCTAGCACTGTCGGATGTGATTCGAAGGTATTCAATCTCCTCCTTTGATTGAGTGCTAATTCCGCCAACAGCAAAACCACCCTTTGCTCCTTTGGCTTTTATTGCGCTATCCTCAACATAAACCCTAACACCCCCTTGATAAACTGCAAAAACAATTTTGCCCTCCTTGTTGCGAACTACAAATATTGGTTCATCATCAGTTGCGGTGGAATTGCTAACAATCTCTTTAGTATTTGCTGCGTAGAATGCATAAGGAACCGCTTGTAAAACTTGCGAACCCATATCAGTATAGGTGGTTGCTTGGCCCACCTTTACCTCCATTTTCAATTTAATTTGATTGCCTTCCCAAGGAACTGTCGTAAGTGAACCTGTTTGGCTTGTTCCATTGCCAACAACTAAATTCACTAAGCCCTGTGCGGTGGATGTAACCGAATGAATTTCGGAAAAGTATGTTGTAAGTCCATCGTTACTGGTAAGGCTGATTCTTAATGATGTGCTCTGGTTCGCCAGTATTTGACCTGTACTGCTACGGAGTACTGCTTGATAATTAAACCCTTGTTGCGCTTGAACTAAAAGGTTTAGTGATGAAACTATTCCTATCACTAAAAGAACACGGGTGATACTTTTCATGGTATAAGGTTTTATTATAAAATATGTAATAGAATATCAAAGAAAGAATTTATGTAAAATAAACTAAAACAGAGCGTTTGTCAAGCAATAAAACCAAAAAGTTGAGCCTATAATAAATCTGAGATACTTTTAGATGAATTAATAAACAAATGAATAATTCAAATGTTGAGCAAAGCATGATTATAAAAAATGCTGAACATGGGAGATAGACTTCAAAATACTTTTAAGTAAAAGAATTTATCTATTTGGAAATTAATTTTTTAAGTGCATCCACTTCCGCCTTCAAATCCTGTATTTCTTTGGATTGGCTTTTAATAATTGTTTGTTGCTCCTGCATAGCTTTAATAATAACAGGTACTAGCTTTTCGTAGGACATACTCCAAAGTTCTGTTTCCTCATTTTCGGGCTTAATCACAACCTCAGGAATAACCTCGAATACATCTTGCGCAACAAGTCCAATACTTTTATTGCCCGATTTCTCAATCTCTATTCCTTTTGAGCCCTGCTTAGAATCGTGATGGAAATAGATTAAAGGTTTCAACCTCATAACCTCATTAATTCCGTATGGTATTGGTTTTCTGTCCGATTTAACCCTTGAATCGGAATATGTCGACCAAGCATATGCCATTCCAGAACCTATTCCTGTTGTAGTTGAATTTGGTAGATGAAGTGCGTAAGTTGGGGCCACCACAGTTTGAAGCCCAACACGACCATTTTTAAGAATTGTCATAGCATTGGATGGGGTTCCATAAGTTCCGTTACCCACCACAAATAAGGGTTCTGTTAAAGTCCAGAAATACTTTGAATAACTTGTATTGTCATAATTATAGGATCCTACAACGATACTTGCGTAAGAGGTTGCAGCAAGATTGGAACCTAAAGTAACTGTTTGATCACCGTATGCATAATTCCGATAACCAATAGCCGACGAAAAAGAACCGTTGGCATTATTACCATTTCCCAAAGCTAAAGAGTAACTCCCTTGTGCTTTACTATAAACATCAAACGACATTCCACTAACGGAATAAACATAACCACTGCCGATTGAAACGGCATAACTACCTGACGCTTGAGTTAAATAACCTATAGCAGTTGAATACCATCCTGTTGAATACCCGGCACCTAATGCTGTGGAAAAATTACCAGTTGCTCGTGATAAAGCACCTAACGCTGAAGCCTGCCGACCCGAAGCCTGAGCGTTGCTTCCAAGTGCAAAGGCAAAAACATTTGATGCTGTTGAATTTTGACCAACAGCAAATGCTGAACTCTCAGAAGCTTGGGCTCCCATTCCTAAAGCGAAGGAATAATCGCCACTGGCCAATGTAGTCCTGGTATTTGCCTGTAACGAAACTGTATCACGACCAACTGATCCAAATGCATAACTCCCTATGCCTGTTGCTTGAGCACTAGACCCCAAGGCAAATGCATCATTTCTAATTGCCTTAGCACCATCGCCAAAGGCAAAAGAGTTTTCGCTATGGGCTAACGCACGCTTACCTATTGCAGTTGAAAAATTCCCCCTGGCAATGGCCATATAACCAAGCGCTTGCGAGAACGCCCCTTTTGATTTAGACTCAAAGCCTGTTGCAACAGAGTTTTCCCCAACGCTATCTGGTGATTCTATCAAAACCTTTCCTGCCAAAAATGCATTTTTAATGGGATACCATACAACCCTTTTCTGACTAGGATTAATTATCCCTGTTGCATCGGTGGAAACATCAAAAAAGTTTACACCAGAGGCCTTACCTTGTGTACTTAAACCACCTACTGCAAATCCTCCTTTCGCTCCTTTAGTTCTGTCATCAATATAGATCCTAGTACTATCGTTTGTTACTCTAAAAATATCGTATGCAGTACTTTTACCTTGGGTACTTAAACCGCCCACGGCAAAACCTCCTTTGGCGCCTTTTGTTGAACTTGTATCGATATAAATTCTGGCGCTATCGGGTGTAATTTTAAGATATTCAACTTCTGCTTTACCTTGAGTGCTTAAACCGCCCACTGCAAATCCACCTTTGGCTCCTTTTGCACTACTATCATCCACGTAAACCCTAACTCCTTCCTGGTATACTGCAAAAACAATTTTACCCTCCTTGTTTCGAACCACAAAAATGGGCTCATCGTCGGTTGCTGTTGGGCTGCTTTCAATTTCTTTTGTATTTGCTGCATGCAAGGCATACGGAACAGACTGTAGTGCTTGTATGCCAAGATCGGTAAAACTTGTTGCCTGATTTAACTTGACTTGAATGTTAAGTCGAATTTGCTCTTTTCCCCAAGGCACCTCATCGAAAACTCCGGATGTTATATTGCCGTTCCCTATCGATATTGTTACTAGCCCAAAACTATTTGAGGTAACAGAATGCTCCTCGGTGTAGTAGTTTATTGTACTGTCGTTACTAACCAAACTAGCCTTTATTGTTCCACTTTGATTCGACAGGATTTTCCCATCGCTATCTCTTATTACAGCTTGATAGCTAAACCCCTGATGGTTTTGAGCCGATAATGAGCCCAAAATCACAATTAGACAAAATAAGACGATAAAATTTTTCATGGTATTTCACTTTTTGCATTAAGATATCAAATATTCATTTAATTATTTGATCGGGATATCTCTACCCACTTATTATCGGAATCCCATATAAGCATAAGAGTATCTCCATTTCCTAGAATCATATTCCCATTCATTTTAGTGTTGGCTCCATCGTTTATAGTAACAGTTCCATTTGAATCAACGTGACCCTGAAGTATTAAAACTTGACCATCGAACTGTCCATCGGCAATTGCTGTTGTTCCGCTTAAGGTAACATTAGCTGGCAACATAACAGTACCCCCACGCAAACGAATAAATGATTTATCAGGCGTTAATGTTGCTAAGTTTATAATATACCTAGCGGTTTTCCCCAAAACTAAGAAATCTTGAATTTTAGCAACATCGGTTATCTCTACAGTATCAACAGTCGCTTTTGTAAGAGTTGCTGTGGTTGATGTTGACTTCATTAACTGGCCTGAATTGTTTATGTAGACATTTGAATTTTCTGTAGTTGTAGCATTTTTAATCCCTTTTATGACCACATTATTAACAATATCGTTCCCAATAACTACCTGATTCGATTCCGTAACTGTTGCTTCATATCCAATTGCGGTAGTATTATAGTAAGTCCCTCCAAAAACTGCAACATTTGCCTTTTTCCCAATGGCGGTATTGTTAATTCCGAATCTTAAATTGGAGAGGGTCCATGGGCCAATAGCCACATTTGCACTATCCATTACCTGAATCAATGCTCCTTCGCCAACGGCTACGTTATGGTCAGCTATGATAGATGCTCCCAAAGCCCCAGATCCAATTGCCACGTTTCCCTTCCCCGATTCGTTATAGTATAGAGCAGTATTACCAACTGCGATGTTAAATATACCTGTAGTATTGCTAATCAAAGGACGGCGACCAATAGCCACATTTGCTCTACCTGTTGTATTTGCCTTTAAAGCTTGTTCTCCTATAGCCGTGTTGGCATATCCCGTTTCGTTGTTTAAGCCAGCCTCGGAACCAAGGTAAACATTGTAATTACCCTCAACGGGGTCTGTTCCTGTAATCGTCTTCATACCTGCCTGGTAACCAATAAACACGTTTCGGGTATTAGTAGTGGCCATTTTACCTGCCATATAGCCCAAATACACATTAAAGCTACCTTTAGAGGTATCAGAAACACTTCCTGTTGTAAAAAAGCCAGATTCGTAACCTATAAAAACATTTTTACGACCATAGGTTGTACTATACCCAGTTTTTTCACCGATGTAAACATTTTGCATACCATGTGTGGCTTCTTGTCCCGCCTTGCTACCTATGTAAACATTTCCACCTTCGTTCTGGTGCATTCTTCCAGCCTTATAGCCAATAAATGTATTATCGCTTCCGGAGTTTGAAAAACCAGCCTCGGTTCCAAGAAATGTATTCCAATTCCCAGTATTGTTTAAGTTCCCGGCCTGATACCCAATAAATATATTTTCATTACCAGACTTCGTAAACATACCGGATTGATAACCCATGAAAATATTTTTACTTCCTCCCTTTGTTGACTTACCAGCCTGGTATCCCATGAATGAATTGTAACGTCCTGTTAGAATACTGTCACCTGCTTCGTGACCAATAAAGTAGTTTTCAGGTGTGATATTTAAGAATTGCGATGACGTTGCTTTTCCTTGGGTACTGAGTCCTCCAACTGCAAATCCCCCTTTGGCTCCCTTGGTCGATTCATCTACATAAACTCTAGTACTATCCTTGGTTACCCTTAATAAATCGTAAGGGAGTTGCTTTCCCTGAGTACTAATACCACCTACGGCAAATCCTCCTTTTGCGCCTTTTGTTGCATCGTCGGTAACGTAAACCCTGGTACTATCTTTGGTTACTCTAAAAATTTCATAAGGAATAGCTTTCCCTTGCGTGCTAATTCCTCCAACCGCAAAACCTCCTTTAGCTCCCTTCGTTGCGCTGGTATCAATGTAAATTCTTGCACTATCGGGTGTTATTCTTAAGTACTCAACATCACCTTTGCCTTGGGTACTAAGACCTCCAACGGCAAAACCTCCCTTTGCTCCTTTAGTTCCTCCTTCAGCCACGTAAACCCGAACGCCCTCATTGTATACGCCAAGTACCACTTTCCCATCCTTATTTTTGACTTCAAAAATCGGATCCTCGGGCAGAGCGGTTGATTCTCCCTTAACAATTAACCTTGAAATAGGAGAATTTAGGCCAAATCCAAGAGTGTCCGATTTTAGGGTGATTGCACTTGTTGCAGTCCAAGTTGTACCGTTATGAACTAACATTTGGCCATTCGTACCAGACACCAAAGGTCCTGTTTCGCCTTGAACTCCATCCTGAGCCAATATTTCCCACGAATCGCCATCCCATACATACGATTTCTTGTTTACTGAATTATAGTATGCCCAATTAGTTAGAGGAGAAGAAGGTGCTGAGGCTAAAGTTCCTTTCCAAACAAGAGATATTCCGTTTGCACCTGTTGGTCCTTGAGGTCCTGCAGGACCAGATTCTCCCTGTATACCTTGCGGTCCATCTTGAGCAAGAATTTCCCAGGAGTCGCCATCCCAAACGAACGATTTAAATAGAGTAGTATTGTAGTATGCTTGGTTTAAACTTGGCGTAGGGGGCGCCGAAGGTTTATCTCCAAGCCAATTTATAGATATACCGTTAGCTCCGGTTGCTCCGGTATCGCCTTTATCTCCTTTTTCGCCCTTAGGGCCAGTGGCTCCATCCTGAGAAATTATCTCCCAAGAGTCTCCATCCCAAACATACGACTTAAGTAGTGTGGAATTATAATAAGCCTGATTTAAACTAGGTGTTGATGGAGCAGAAGTTCTGCTACCTAGCCAAAGTAACGATATACCACTTGCCCCAGTTGGTCCAACAGGACCAGTATTGCCAGTATCACCCTTTAAACCTTGGGGCCCAGTTGGACCTATAGGGCCTATAGCTCCGTCTTGGGCAATTGTACTCCAAACAGTTCCATTCCAAACATAGGCTTTCTTATCGGCTGAATTGTAATAGGCATTATTAATTGATGGTGTTTCAGGAGCAGTTACTCTCGATCCAAGCCATATTAACGAAATACCATTTGAACCTGCTGGACCTTGTGCACCAGTAGGACCCTGGATGCCTTGGAGCCCTTGTGGACCTTGAGGGCCCTCGGGGGCTTCGAATTCAACCCAGTGATCTGTATCGTTTTTGGGCTGTGTGGCAACAGGGCCGATGAGCGCTTGGCAAATCCACATTGAGTTAACAAGGGGGTTGCTAGTTGATTCATCGAAAACATAATCGCCCTCAACGTAAGTTGAATCTGCACTCCAATCGCCCCGTAGAGTCAATCCCACACCAGTTGGGCCTTGAGGACCTTGAGGACCAACAACACCTTGCGGGCCAGCAGAGCCTTGTGGTCCAACTTCGCCTTGTATGCCCTGTGGGCCCTGAGGACCTGTTTCACCCTGCACTCCTTGTAATCCAGGAACTCCTTGTTCACCCTGAATTCCCTGGGGGCCTTGCGCTCCATCTTGTGCGAGTATCTCCCACGAATCGCCATCCCATAC
>WBUV01000114.1 GCA_008933525.1 Bacteroidales bacterium
CTCTTTTTACTGCGGTAAACTTTTGAGGTGGTGTGTTAAGAATTTCATTTTTAACTGATTCTAATATTTTTTAGTTTCAATAGATACTGAACCATTAACGGCTAATATATAAGCATTCTCTTGGTTAATAGTATAGGTTTTAATCTGTGAAACATCTTTAACAATTGGCTTTAATTCTGGAAGTTCTTTTTTTGAGAAAATAAAATGGCTATTCACTACTGCCGAAGTACCTCTTTGGATTGGTTCTGTAACAATTGTTTTAAGCGGCTGAAATAGGCTTGATTTAAAATTGATTTTGCTGTGATTGTTAAAGCTATAAGTCAATAACTCTTGCTGCTTTAATTTTAAGCAATTTGCATTTAAGTTAGTATTGTTAATTAAGTCGTTCAGGTCATTTAGCGGAAAATATGAAATAGATTTTATATGACTCTTATTCTTTACAAATTTTATTACAGTAGCACCGATTTCTACATTATCAAAGGCACTTTTCTTAAAATGATAAATACTATCTAAATAACCGAGTTTGAGGAAAGATTCTTTTAGAAATTTTCCAAAACTGCTGTAAAGCCAACTATCATATATTACGGCAACCATTACGCCACCTTCCTTTAAATGCAAAATGGATTTCAATAAAAAGTAGATGTATAAATTTGATTGTGATGGAATCGTTGTAAACAGAGAAGACACATTGTATCTAATACTTTCTTTTGAATTTGCTCCGTTTGCCAATAGTTCTTGTCTTACATAAGGCGGGTTTTGGATAATTAGGTCAAATTTTTCGCTAATAGGTAAATCAAAGAAATTGCCTTTTATTAATGCTCTCTTTGGGCTTTCATAAAACTTTTTTATTTGTTCACTAACTAGATTAATATCAATTTCAATTCCCTTTAAATTGCAATTTAAAAAGTCCTCAGACATTGCATTAAAAAAAGTGTTGGGTCCGATGCAAGGGTCAAGTATTGAAGAATTATGTTTTAGTTCGTTCCTCAATATATTAATCATAAAACTTGCTAGAATCGTGGGTGTGAAAACTTGTCCTAAGTTTTCATCTTGTTTAGGATTCTTAGTTTTATTCTCAAAATCCTTAGAGAAGAACAACTCTAACTGTTCTTCAAAGGTTTTTACAACTTCTTCAATCTCTTTATATGGCTTACAAACTGTACTAAGCATTTTTTAGATTTTTATATTTCACTTGTTCCTCCGCTACTTTTAAAGCTGTTAGAGCCGATTCTTCATCTCTTACGATTGAATAAAGTTTGTTTGCAAGCCATAAAGATTCAAGTTCTTCAATTGGAGTTTTGAAGAGTTCATTTAATTTAGTCAAATCTTCTCTTTTTAAAGGCTTTTGGTCATTTTCAACTTTGCTCAAAAATCCTTCTCCAACACCAAGTTTATATGCAAGTTCTCTTTGTTTAAGTCCTGCATTTTCCCTAAGTTCTCTAATTTTTTGTCCAATCGTCATTGCCTTATATTGTACTTGTCTAAATATGGTCAAATTTAAGAATAATATTTGAATCATTTTATTGAGCGTTGGGAAAAAATAACTCTTTTGGTTTTTTGAGTGTTTGCTCGTGCGTTGATAAAAAACCAAATGTACTATTTGTGCGGTTGGCTTTCTCACAATGAGGCACAACCTATTTATCTCTGTGGAAAAAACAATGTTATCATTAAAAAGCAGAGAGAATATTTTTAAATAAAACCCACTACAATACTAGCACAAGAGATCTATAAAATTATAAAAAAGCGAAAATAAAGCAAATAATCTACTTATAAGGAAATGGTGGATGGAAATTGAAAAGGTAATAGTATTCTCTCTTACTTTTTTAATAGAATGCGAGAACAGAGCAAATATACTTTGTCCTTAATCAATAGATATTCCCTTCTCCTTGAGTATTCGGTAATTCGACCGAATTCTTATTAGCCAAAAGATTCTTTCCTCCTGGTAAAAATCTGTTGTATTTGGTATTTTCCTTCGGAGCGAGTTGTAGAAGTATAGCGCTACCGATAACGATTTGTTCCCGTGATTATCTTTTGTGAAGTAGTACAGTGGGAATAAGCTCTTCTCTACGTTTCCATCTACATTAGAATTTGCATAAAGAAGATAAAGAACCCTAAACGATTTGTCGCCATTGCTATACCTATCCCAGGTTACCACTTTCCAGAGAATACTGTTCGATTTTTTTATGCCAGAAACATTCCTATTTACGTAGAACTCCCATAGGAATCGGTGGGTAATTTGCTGTTCGCTTTTACTCCAGTAATAGAAGGGTTGGATTGTGAAATAGCTGAATTCGGAACTTCTTTTGCTCCAAACAAGGGGTGCAAAACGGAAATATTTGTAATTATTAGCCTTTTCGCTTTTAATAATGGGCCAAACTATGCTCAAACTTATGTTATCGGCAATTTTACTTTTTCTTATAACGAAAAATAAAATGTCGATCTTTTTATTACTGTTAATATCGGAGTAGCTGTTAAAAATTGGGAATAGTATACTCCTATTCATGGTGTTGTCTGAGAAATTCCAATAAAGTGGCGTTACCATAAGGTGTTTCAGTCCATTTTTAGATACTCCCTTTGAGAATAGTGGCACAATGGTTAACGATTTTGATTTGGCACTGCTGAAATTCCATACAATAGGGAATACGATTTGGGAATTACTCGATTTTCCTATAAACGACCAGTATACTGGAAATAGTATATTGCTTTTTAAGTTACCGTTTCGGCTATTCCACCATAATGGAAAAAGCATGCGTTTGCTACTATTGTTGTTTTTAATATTGTAGTAGAGCGGAGTAATTGCATAATGGCTCCTGGATTTATCTTCATTTCTTCCATACGAAAACAGCGGAATAAAACTGAACGACTTGTATTTCCTGTTTTCCAAACTCCAAATTATAGGAAATATAATTCTGTTGGATATATTGTAACTCTCTGTTTGAAAGTAAATGGGAAAAAGAATGGTGTTTTCGGATGAATTATTGCCTGAGCCATACTTTGAGTGCCAGAATATTGGCAATAGGGTGTTTATTGAACCATTAGGGTTTTTAAAATGCCAGAATAGAGGAGTTAATGCAAGGTGGTTTGTTTCTTTCTCGGGCGATATTCCGTACGAGAACAATGGAACCAACGTAAATGAGCTGTAATTAGGATTCTTAAATCGCCAAACTATTGGAAATACTACATTGCGCTTATGTAAAGGGTCCGATTGGGAGAAGTAAATTGGGATTAATAGTTTGAATTGAGATTGATCTCCCTTAGTGCTATTATTCCTACTCCACCAAACTGGGAATAGTGTGGTAAAACTTTTGCTGGGCTTACTAAAATGCCAGAATATTGGCGAAATCGCAAGGTATCGCCTATCTGTATCCTTTTTAAATCCTGTTGACACGAATGGAAACAGGGTAAACGATCGCCTATTTTGACCCTTAAACCGCCAAACCATAGGAAAAACGCCATGATGCTTGAGAGCAGGATCCTTATACTTCCAGTAAAGAAGAATAACCTGCGAAGTGCTCTTAACCTCACCATCGATGGTTCTTTGTTTTTCAAACCAAATGGGGAAAAGTAACTGTCCTTTCCCCGATAATGTTTTGAATCGCCAGTAAAAAGGTGTTACTGCACTATAACCTCTTGTTTCGTCGCTCGATTTGCCAATAGAGAGCAACGGGAATATACATGTGGAACTATATTTGCTGTTTTTGAATCGCCATAAAACTGGGAAGAATATATTTCCTTGATGTGTTGGCCGAGTCCATCCATAATACACAGGAAGAATTACATTATCTGTTTTGATAGCATTTTCGGTTACTCTTTTACTGTACCACCATAGAGGTAATAATGTGTTAGTATATCCTGAAGGCGTTTTGAAATGCCAAAATAAAGGAGTGATTGCTAAATGCTTTACCGAATTATTGGGCGAACTTCCTTTTGAGAATAAAGGAATAAAAGAAAATGAGTGATAATTTGGAGTTGATTTACTCCAGATAAAAGGAGGTATTACGGTGCTTTTTTCGTTGTTGCTTTGTTTGTTCCAGTAGAGTGGGAAAAAAATCAGTGTTCTGTAGTTCTCAAATTGTGAATGCCAAGTATATTTCCAAAGAATTGGTAAAACAATTGTCGTTTTACTTTCGTCTCGTCTTAAATTCCAAAACAGTGGTGTAATCACTAAATGGCTTCTGTTGGAGTTAAAAGAACGACCTACTGAAAACAGAGGTGCAACTGTTAATGAACTGTAGTTTCTCCCTTTATTGCGCCAAACTATAGGAAACAGAACTGTATTTCTTAAGTTTTTACTTTTGTTAGAGTAGTATAATGGTAAAACTAAGTTTGTTTTTACAGTATCGTTACTGGTTTTAAGGGTTTTGCTCCACCAAAGAGGGAAAAGAATATTCCTGCTTTGGTTCTGCGAGTTAAAATGCCATAGTAACGGAGTAATAGCAAAATAGTTTCTTCTGTTGTTTGAGTATTTGCCATAAGAGTAGAGTGGAAAAAGAGTGTGAGTGTTTCGGGATGGCGATTTAAACTGCCAGTATGCAGGAAATACAACTAGGTGTGATTTTTGTGTTATTTTGTTATCCTTGTACCAAAGGAAAAAAAGCAGATTGTTTTCGAGCACCAGTCCGTCGGGTGATTTTTTGAATTCAAGAATATTCACTTTAGGAGCAAATTCAAGCAAAGTAAAGGTTTTAGTGTTATCCCTAAAATCAGTAGATATGTGGAATAACGAGGGGTAAAATGTAGAAATTACCCGAAGGTTTTTACCGCTTTTGCTACTATCGCTCCAGTAAAAAGGGAGTAAATGTGTTCGTCGTTCTAATCTTAGTGTGTTTTTGTAGCTTCGGTAAATCGGGAAAAGAATTTGCTTATCGGTTTCGTACTGCGTAAAAGTTCTTTTAAATATTGGCCAAAGGTTAATGTTTTGATCGCGGGTAATTCCCAAGTCAAACTTCATCTCCTTTTTGGTGGAGTCGACCTGTGCAAAAGAATAACCGTAAAACAGAGACAACAGTAACACTAAAATATATTTACTTGGTACTGCACCGCCTCGTTTTATTTGCAACTCATTCATAATGTAAAGTTACATCTATTTTATTTGCTTGTAAAGGCTTGAAGCTCAATAATAGATTCTATTAATTTACATAGCATGTTCCGATTTAAGCCAACCCATGAGAATACATCCTTTAAATTTTCTTAATTTGCTGCTGTTTTTAGGCAGAGGCAAACTATTCTTTCAGATGTGTAGTTTGATCCAAAACTCACGATTGAATTTTTTTGTACATTGAATGTTGTGTTTTCTGATTTATTAGGTTGAACAATATTTGCTAAAATGAATAAAATAGTATTCTGCATCGTAATATTGCTTTCATTAATTTTCAACTCAGCACAAGGAAAAATAGTGCCAGGCTATATTATTATAAATGGTTCTGATACAATATATGGGGAAATAAAGATTCCGCAATACAATATTTACACTAACGGTATAGTCCTTTTTGGAATAAATCTAGAACCGTTTCACTCTGCATTGAATTTTAGAGAAAATAATAGTAAAAACTTTAAGTTGTTTACGCCGAACGATATTGATGGATTCAGTTTTACTTATAGATCGACAGAATACAGGTTTAAAGCATTTACAATTGTATCAAATAGTATCTTCAAATCAGAAAGGAAGAGAGTTCGGTTTTTAAACTTGATTTATCAAGGAGATGTGGCTATTTATAAGAACATTGTAAGAAGAACCTATAATAGTGAGCCTAACCTATATGATGATTTTGTTGAATATTATGATTATTATATATATGATGATAAGCAAGGATTAAGAAAAGTTGATTCGACAATAAACCACGAATTATTGATTGATTTACTGATATTTTATTAGATAGATCAAAAACTCATAGAATGACATCTACAAAAAGAAGACTAGCGCTATCCATGAAAAATATTATTGTTGTCTAGTATTCAACAAAATCTAAAGCTATTGATGCAACATTCCTTTTTAGGAATACTGATGGAGTAACTTTAGGATAGTTTTTAATATATTTTTCAACGTCTGCGATAAACTCCTCACTTTTATCGAAAAGGTTTATTTCTGGAAAAGTTCCTAAATATTTTACAAAAGTTACCATACCTTTTTCCGAAATATAAATATGGAAATAAATTGATATTTTATTAACTCCGTTTTTCACCTTTATGTCTGGGTATTTCTGGTTAAAAAAGATGGAAATTTGTTCTTTCATATTTTTATAATCAGGAATATGATTGAAATCGATTATGGCACGCTCATCTGCGTAGTAATAGTACTTAACACTATCTACAAGCTCATACATTCCAACGATATCGGTAGGCCTAACTTTTACATTCAACAAATCCTGATCGCAACCAAAATCAAAACTTGGGATATGGTTAACTGCATTTACCCCATGAATTTTTCCTACAATTGATTTTTTATATTTATGTTCTTGAATAACTTCGTAATACTTGTATTTTTCTTTGCTAACAGGGTTCATTTTTTTATCATAATAAAAGGTGTCTACTTTATTACAACAAACAATGTTGAACATTTTCTCAGCTTCTTTATCTAAGTATTTATTTGATGCAATATCCATATCTGAACAAAATCCTATCGTATCGTTTATACATAACCTTGCGATACCTCTATTAACATAAATATTTTCGTTCTTGAATGAGCATAAAGCCATAGAAAATAATGAATCTGCTTGTTTAAAATTTCCTAATTCTAGTTGTTGTGAACCAAGAACAAAAAGCTCTTGACTTGCTATATCTTTCTTAAATAATTGAGAGTAAAGGCTAAAGTTTACAATTAGGACGAAGAGGGTTGTCAATGTTCCTTTCATTTGTTGAAATTTATTTGTTATTTGCTTACTGATATCGGCTCCGTGTCTAAAACTGCTGGGGAGTTAACCGCCAGCGGCGTGATCCCACGTTAAAAACGACACTAAATTACTAAAAACATTCGTATCTGCATCATCAGCCCCAGTAGGTGCAACCAAGTGCTAGCGAATGTTTTTAATTTGATTATTCACATTCATTTAGTGCTGATAATAGGTTTATTTGATACTTTCTGCAAGAGTTAAGAAATCTACATGCTTCTTCTTTGTTATTTTGTGCAAGTAATATCTTATATTTTAGTAGCATCGCTTTAGAGTTCAACTCATCATATTTGAGTGCCTGATCAATATATTCAAGAGCTTTTTTATAATCTTTTACTTCATACAATTTTTCACCTTCCATTAAATACTCATCTAGATTCATACGTAATGGTTTGCTTTTATAAATATGAATCCAAATCTTAATTGTTTCTGAAATTTTAATACTATCTCTTTCTCCCGGTCTCCACTTTCCACTCATCGAAAGAATTATTTCCTTCATAATTTCATCATAACTATGGTCAATGCTTTTCTCTACCTTAAAACTATCAATATCACCCTTTTCGTTTACTCTAAAAGTTATTTCTTCAGTGTCATTTACATTTTCTTTCCCACTTACAAGTAAACGTGCATATTGGCTAAAATAATTGTAAATACGTTTATTATTTCCCGCAAACTGAGAACGATTAGAATTATTATCCTTGTCCCATGTTCCTTGAATTGAGGTGTAAAACAATACATCTTGTGCTTTAGTTACAATTACAAATAAATTAAGAATAATAATTAGTAAAATTGATTTCATAAAATTGGCTTTAGATTAGGCTTATTAAAAAAATACTCGGTAACTCATCATAAAATATTCGCTAACTATAGAAACTGATGAGCTTGGGTTACTTTTTCAACCAATCATAGAATTTCTGCATCTTTTCGGGGTTCTCATTTATCCAGTTCGTAACTAGTTCAGAGTTTGTTGACTGTGAAACAAAGTAGCTATATGCCTCGTAGTTATCTGATTTCACTAAGTCGTAAAACGTTGTCACATATAAATCCCACCAAAATCCTGTGTTATCTTTCTTCAATTCTCCAAGAACACTGAAGCAACTTTTGTTTGTGTCTACAAAAAGTTCCATTTCGTTTTTACCCTTATTTTCATCTATATAACTTGATGCCGCCAGCATACTAATCATCATTTCGGCTGCACTGAATTCGCCTGTTGTGGAGGAAAATGGAACATTCACATTAATATTTTTTTCATCCTTTTTTTCAACTCCTTGTCGCAGTTGGGTTCTCAGACTCTTATAGTTAATTAATGCACGTTGTGAGTTAGGTTCTATCATTAAGAAGAAATAGAGCGGTAAAATTGATTTAACTCGTTGACCTTTCTCCTGCATAATTGCCGACAAAATTATGTGGCTACTGCCATGTGTAGGTTTTGCCTCAATAGCCTTAATTGCAGCCTTTTCTGCTTTATCGAAATCCTTTTGATAGTAGCATGTTAATGCTAAGTTGTAATTCAGCAGATTGCTATTTGGAAATTTTGATAAACCCTCCTCATAAGTTTTTATG
>WBUV01000115.1 GCA_008933525.1 Bacteroidales bacterium
AGGCAATTCTTGGGATGTACTTACGGACACACTCCCGGTGCTAGGTGTAAGCGAAATTTTTATTCCTAACGATTACGAAACTTCAAAAACAATCTACATAGCAACTGGCGATAGAGATGGTGGCGACAATTATTCTATAGGTGTTTTAAAGTCGACAAACGATGGAAAAACTTGGGATAAAACAGGGTTGGTTTTTAATGTGGCTAATAGGTATAGGATAACCAGAATGCTAGCACACCCTACTCAGCAAAACATTATTTATGCATCCACCAACGGAGGAATATATAAAACATCCAACAGAGGAATCGATTGGTCGAAAGTAGCTGATGGTGTTTTTTTCGATATGGAGTTTAAACCAACCTGCGAAGATACAGTTCTATTTGCCGTTACTGCCGATTACAATAACTCACCAAAAATCTATAAAACAAAAGATGCTGGAGCCAATTGGACTGTGGTTCATACTTTTTCTACTTCGGCTTACAGAGTGGAATTAGATGTAGCAAAATCAGCTTCTTCAGTTGTATATGCATTGGCGTCAAACAAATCTGGAGGGATGGTTGGTGTTTATAAATCAACAAATAGTGGAGAAACCTTTACTGAGGTTTTCGATGGATCTATTACAGGAAATAATCTTTTAAATTGGGGCATAAACAGTTCTGAATCTGGTGGGCAAGGTTGGTACGATTTAACGCTTTCAGTTTCTCCAACCAATGAAAATACCCTCTATTTAGGTGGTGTTAACTCTTGGAAGTCCACAAACGGTGGCGCAAGCTGGACCATTGCAAACCACTGGTATGGTGCTAGTGGATACCCTGCAGTTCATGCCGATAAGCACTATATGGAGTTTCAGAATAACACAACTTTTTTCGAGGCAAACGATGGTGGTTTATATAAAACAACAAATGGAGGCCAATCTTGGGTTGATTTAACCAATACAATGGTTATTAGCCAAATGTATAAACTTGGAGTGTCTGCTACTGTAAAAGATGAGGTTATAACTGGATTGCAAGACAACGGTAGTAAACTTATTTCTTCAAGCAGTTGGAAGGATGTTAAAGGTGGAGATGGAATGGAGTGTTTAATTGACTATACAAATGTTAATGTGCAGTATGCCACATATGTTAATGGGCAAATTGATAGAACAACCGATCGATGGCTTAACCCTAGTTTAGTTGTAGATATAACAGAAAACATCCCAGGAGGGCCAAATGGAGCCTGGGTTACACCTTATGCCCTCGATCCAAAAGATAATCAAACCCTTTATGTTGGCTATTCCGATGTTTGGAAAACTACCGATAGAGGAGATTCCTGGTCGAAAATCTCGACAATTAATTTAACCAACAAAATTAGATCATTGGCAATTGCCCCATCGAACAATAAGTATTTATACATTACCGATCTGAGCACATTTTACAGAACTGCCGATGGGGGTGCTTCGTGGGAGAATTTAACAAGCAAACTGCCGAGTACAAATAATAGCATTACATATATTACTGTCGATAATCTAGACCCACTTCGAGTATGGATTACTTTTGGCGGATATAATGGCTACAAAGTATTTGAATCAACCAATGGAGGTGACAGTTGGATTGACATATCTTCTGGATTACCCCCTGTTCCTGCAAATACGATAGTTCAGAATATTCTATCAAAAACACAACAATTATATGTTGGAACAGATATAGGTGTATTTATTAAGGATGGGAATTCGGATTGGACGCTTTTTAGCAAAAATCTACCTAGCGTTATTGTTACAGAATTGGAAATATATTACGACAAGGGTAATGTTAACAATTGTGCTCTTTACGCAGCAACTTATGGAAGAGGACTCTGGAAATCTACTCTAGCACCTTTTGAGTTGCCTGAAATTAAGGTGAATTATATCGAAGGTCCTTTTTATGTTTCGAATGATAGTTCTGCAACCATTACACTTAACTTCACAACTGAGACCGCGTATTCTTCTAATACGTTTACAGCATATCTATCCGATAAGAATGGAGATTTCTCAAATCCAACAATTATTGGAACAAAGGTGTCCGATATCGAAAGAAGTATTAAGGCTGTAATCCCAGCGGGAACAGAAAGTGGAGATAATTATTTAGTGAAAATCACTTCATCGAGCCCAGCTTTCGAAAGCAACACTAGTAATTCTTTTAGAATTGTTTTGGATAACCAAAAACCAACAATTACTATTTCAAGTACTGTAAACGAGACTACGTCGCTTCAATTCTTTAATGTAAGTATTCAGTTTAGCGAAAAGGTCGTAGGGTTTGACTATACAGATATAAATGTTACTAATGCTTCAATTATTTCTATTAATACGAACAATGCTCCTCAGTATTACATAAACTTATCGCCTACTGCATCTGGACGAATTACAGTTGATGTACCAGCAAATATTGCTTATGATTTTGCTGGAAACTTAAACTTGGCAGCAGATCAGTGGACAATAAACTACATTCCAACAGGCATTAATCAACTTGTGGATTATGGTGTTAGTGTATATCCAAATCCAACCGATGGATTGATAAATATTAGTTTTGACAAAGAATTTTCTGATGTTAACGTAACAATTCAAGATTTACTAGGGAGAGTTTTAATACAAAAGGCAATGGTTGGACATGGCGTTCAGCATATCAATTTGTCTGGCTTCTCAAAAGGAGTTTATATTGTTAAAATGAGTATTGATAAAAAAGATTTTGTGTCAAAAATACTTGTTGAATAAGGTTAGATGCGCTCATTAAGAAAAGATCGGCAGGTTTCTCCTGCCGATCTTTTCTTTTCTAATATCAACATGCTTTATCTGTTGGATTTAATACTATTGTAGTAACTCAGAAGATACATACTGTAGGACTGCATAATTTCTGCGACCAACTCCGTCATCTTCACGATGGAATCTTCTCCCTTGCCTTGGTTCATTTGGGCAAGCAGATCCTTAAGTTCATTGGATCCGGGTGTTTGAAATTTTGGATCGGAGACTAGTTTTTCGGGAACAGATTTGCTTATCACCAAATCGACATGCTTACTTCTTTCTACGGACTCCTTTGCAACAATATTTCTGGCGAAATCATTGCTATACTCTATTAAACCAATAGGATTCTTTAGTGCTTTTATCACTATGTTGCTATCTGGATTATTCAAATAAGCATTTTTTAGAACAAGCCACTGAAAGTATTCAAGCACTGCGTGTCTGTTGGAAACAATCTGAACTGCATTATTCTTACTCTCAGGGAAACCTAACATAGCCTTTAAATTTATCCATATCATTTTTAAAGGACTTACTCCTGGCAAGGGAGCCGTATGGTATGGCATTGAAAGATCACCTAAATAATGCATCCCCCAACCCATAAACCTCCAGCCCCAATAATCATTACCTGTGGCAAATGCATATTCTGACAATTTTTTAAAGAGACTAATTCTATATTCTGGATAGGTTTTCTTAAGAAAAGGTCCGAAAAAGTATACGATTGAAGCCTCGTGGTAGAAACCCATATGAAAGGGAGCTTGGCTACCATACTCAAGATTTGGGTCTCCAAAAGGTTGCTTGCCAAAACCGTATAAAAGTCCATAATCAGTATTGTTGTTTTCGAATAATCCAAGGTCGAAACCATAATCTGGCTCATCGTTTGCAGTACATAGAACGCTTAAAGGTGACACCTTTTGGCCTTCGGTAATTTCAACATAATTCGTGTGTTTTAGCGAGCTATAATCGTTCAGCGTGGTAAGCTCCTGCGGATTTATTAATTGATAATCGCCGACACTTTCGTTTGGTAAAAGATGTAGATATAAACGCATTTTTGCGTTAGGATTTATCCTTATAGCATAAAGAAACCGTGCAACAATATCATTAGTATTGCCAGTTGCATTAAACTTAAGTTGATCTGGGGTTGGAGCATAGTTTGGAATACTCAATCTTGCCCAATCTTCAAAGTCCTTCATCAGTAGCGCTAGTCCCTTTTCCTCATTAATCAGAAAGTTGTAAAGACTCATTGCCTCTATAGGTTGCGTGTTTTTTAAATCAGGGATACTGCTAAGGACTGGATGGGCAAGCAATGGATGCTCGGACCACGCTTTTGCATTTATAACTATAGTTACAAACAATATTAGCGTTGCAATGTAGTGGTAAAACAATCTTTGCATAGACCATTATTTTAATGTACAACTACAATACTATGAATTTTTTTAATCAATATGATATAATTCTAAAAACAAAGAGCCCCTCGTTAAAACGAAGGGCTCTTTGAACAATACTAAAACTTAACAACTATTCAATTATAACCTTTTTGTTGATAGCTCTACCGTCAACTTCGATTTTAAGGATATAAACCCCTTTATTGAGGAATGTTAAATCGAGATTGCCCTCTTGATTATCTGAGTATTTGCTTGAGCTTACAAGCCTTCCAACTGGATCAAAAACCAGAATATTCATGCTCTTATAATCTACATTCAGATTTACGGTAAATAGCCCTTTTGATGGATTTGGATAGATCGATATATTTTCGAGTAGATTATCTTCAACTCCTGTTGTAATTGAAGTGATTTTAACATCATCGAGGTAACAGTTATACCCATACTCTGAGGTGAACAAGAAACCAACTTTTACACCATTCAATCCCAATGCTGATGTAGGTAAGTCAAAAGATTGTAATGTCCATCCAATAGCTGTATGGTAACGTTGATATGTTGTTCCTGAATTCCAAACAGAGCCATCGCTACTCCACTGAATTTTCATATTGTCTAAGTAGTCTGGCCACTGTGTATCACGATGCCAAGCAAAACTAACCTTAACACTTGTTTTCCCAACAGTTGAGAAAAAAGGACTCTCTAACCTCATTACATTTCCTGCACCACAATAAGTAGAGTTGAACTTAATCATGTGGGTACCCTCATAAGGCGTTGCTGATGGTGTTTGTGAGGACTGAACTGCAGTGATTTTCGCCGGTTCTTCTTGTGTTTCACCCACAGTTACTGTGGTTACGGTCCAACATGGAGAAATATCATTACTATTAAAACCTTGGTTAAAAGGTAACGTTGGAGAAGTGCAACTAGTTGATGCTATTGCTGTTGCGCCTGCCGAGAACTCGTTGGAACTATTCTTTGACCAGATTTTATATGTATAGCTCGTTCCTGAGGAAAGCGAAGTATGATTAAAGCTAGTTGCATTACCCGAGTAGATAATTGTCCCTCCTCCTGGTAAAGTTGATCCTACCGTATAAGAAGTTCCTTTTACCGGAGACCCAATTATTCCAGTTGTAGAATATGCAACAATAACATCATTATTGCTTGTATTAAGACTCCACGATAAGTTTATTTCATTTTCTGATACTCCTGATGCCATAAGATTACTTGGCATCTCAATGCTCGAAATATATACATAAAATGAGATTGTCTGATCGGAGTTAGTAATATCACTAATATCTAACCCGCCAGGTAAACCGTTACTCAGAAAACTGCTGGGGTTAGTGGCATCGTTTATACTTGTCCTACTCAAATTTGCCGAAAAATGAGCACTATTAATGCTTCCATTGTAACTAGTTGTACCATTGGGTCTATAAATATAAACCTCATCAAAAACTGAAACGTTGTCAAAGTCCGCATTTCCATCAAAATCGGGATTAATTCTATAAACTAAAAGCCCACTACCTGGCAAATAGCCCTCAAATAGTCCATCTTTCTTCCTATACTCGAGAATAAAAAACTCCTTATCGGAATTTGGCGATGCAATTTTGTAACAATTATTGGTTGATGAACTAAGGGGATTCAATGTGTAGGTTCCCGATGTTGTTATTTCAGGGATTGCTGTAATCCATTTTGCCCCAGCATATTTCCATTTCATATAGGCACCCATATGACCTCTTCCCGATTCCATTAAATCCCAATTCCCAACAGGAGAGAAACTATTTTCGTTATAGTGGTATAAATCTGGAGCGCCTAATGCATGGAACATTTCATGGCAAAGAACATAGTCTATTGCTTGGTTCTCGGGTTGAAAAGTGTAATCATAGACACGTTTTCCATTAATATTAATGGTTTTGGTGTAAAGAACCCAACGGTGAGCCCAAAGTAAATCCGACCAACCATCGGAATTCCCTTTAATCATAAAGCAAACATTATCTACTTTGCCATCGTTGTCGCCATCAATATTTAATCCTGCATCAATGGGGTTGTTTGCGTTAATCCAGGTAACAGCATCGTAGAGTAGTTGATGTTCGCGCTGAGCCGCTTCGTTATCTGTTTGGTAGCCATTGGGGTTTGTTGTTGCATTGTAAGGTCGGAAATAACTCCTAGGATGAGAGTCTTGATACGATGCATTTGAAGTGGTTGGATTTGCACAGACTGGGTAATGGGTGCTATTAATATTCAAATTGCCATATGACACTTCGTTGAAATACGATTTTAAACTATAATTGGTTGATGAATTCATCATATCATCGTATGTCTGACGCACTTTTGTTATTTCAGCATCATCCGAAAATCTGATATAAATAACAATGTTATTTAAGGTGCCAGTATGAGGCGCTTTTGATATTCCCTCAGATTTGGCTGATTCAGGAAGTTCAAATCTTGTTTTGCGCTTCTTATAATCATCGTTGGATATTCTAATCCATTTTTCAATTCCCAAACTTTCGGGCTTAATTGAATTGACCTTGTAGGATGATGGTAAAATTTTACTATCCTTTTGTACAGCATAGTAGTAGTATCCATCGGAGGCCTGAATTATTGTAAAGCCATCCTTGTCGTGAATCCAGTTAAAAAATTCATCGCCAGAAACAAAGCACTCAATAACCTCGCCGTTTGGCTGAGTAATGGTATGCTTCAAAAATTGGAAAGGCGCAGCAAATAATGAAAAATTAATTGCCGCAATAAAAACGATGAGTAAAAATTTTTTCATTTGATATGGTTTGATTATTAGTTTGCAAAATTTGACAGTGATCTTTATTTAAAAGGATCGCAATTTAGCAAAAAACAACAAGTCGACTTGACGAAGACACCTAAATGGCATAGATATGGCTGCAAACTACAACAATCGCATGACAAACTGCCGGTTCCGCAGAAAATCAAAGTCCTTAAGTAAATGACAAAAAAAGCCTCAAGTATTTCACTTGAGGCTTTACTTTGTAAAGTATTAACTTTTATGCGTTAAGTGATACACGTTTAAAAGCCACAACTTTTAAGTCTTTATCAATACTTTGAAGGTACTGACGAATTGTTTGCTTGTTATCCTTAACGAAATCTTGATTCATAAGAGTGCTCTCCTTGAAGAATTTCTGAAGTTTACCTTCAGCAATCTTATCGAGCATATTTTCTGGTTTGCCTTCCAAACGAGCTTGCTCACGACCAATTTCAAATTCCTTCTTCTTAACATCTTCGGGAACATCATCTTTATCGATTGAAACTGGGCTCATAGCGGCAATTTGCATAGCAATATCCTTGCCTGATTGCAAATCGATAACCTTGTTAAAACCTACCATAGTGGCAAGTTTGTTGCCTGGGTGGATGTAAGGAACAACAAATGCGGCATCTATTTGATCGTAGTACGATAAATCAACCTTCTCGCCAGTTACACCTGAGAACTCAGCAACCATGTCGGAGATTTTTCTTCCGTCAATGGTAATATCCTTAAGAGCATCAAGGTTTGCAGGAGCTTTTTCAAGGGCAATATCTAGAATTTTTTGGGTGAAACCCACGAAATCTGCATTCTTTGCAACAAAGTCAGTTTCACAGTTTAACACCACCATTGCACCACGGGTTGCATTTGCGTTTACCTTTGATAAACCAGCACCCTCGCCAGCTTCTCTGCCAGCACGTTTGGTTGCAATCGCTTTTCCGCGTTCGCGGATTACTTCAATCGCTTTATCGATATCGCCATTTGCCTCAACCAATGCATTTTTGCAGTCCATCATACCTGCACCGGTCAATTTTCTTAGTTTGGCAACATCAGCAGCTGTTACTTCGGCCATTTTTATATTCGTTTAAAGTAAATACTATTCGTCATCTTCGCTATCAGCAGCGCTGTCGTCAGCGTCTTCAACCTTTGCTACTTCTGCATCATCGGCTTTTTTAGCGCCTTTGCGAGCACGAGTTTTGGTTGTTTCGTCTTTTTTCTCTTTTGCTGCTGGTTCTTTTTCCTTTTCAGCTTTTCTTTCCTCTAAACCTTCCTCAATTGCTTTCGACATAACGTCAACAATAAGAGCGATAGATTTTGAAGCATCGTCGTTAGCTGGTATTACAAAGTCAATTGGAGTAGGATCACAACAGGTATCAACCATTGCAAATACCGGGATATTTAATCTTTTAGCTTCGTGTACGGCGATGTACTCTTTCTGAACGTCCACTACGAATAGCGCAGCAGGAAGTCTGTTAAGATCAGAAATAGAACCTAAGTTTTTCTCTAACTTAGCACGTTGACGAGAAATTTGAAG
>WBUV01000116.1 GCA_008933525.1 Bacteroidales bacterium
GTACAGAGGTTCGCATCGCGGACGGTCACCGTGTAGGGACCGGCCGTTAATGTGCCGAAGGTGCCGCTGGCCTGGTACACTCCACCGTTCAGGCTATAATGGTAGGGCGATGTGCCGCCTGACCCCGCTACTGTCACCGACCCGTTGTTGCCGCCGAAGCACGATACGTTCGTCTGTGATGTAATGCTGCCTCCCACCGTTGCGGCTGGCTCTGTTATCGTTACGGGAACGTTATGGGTACAAAGATTCGCATCGCGGACGGTCACTGTGTATGATCCTGCAGTTAGCGTACCAAAGGTGCCGCTCGCCTGGTAGGCGCCACCGTCGAGACTGTACTGGTAGGGTGATGTGCCTCCCGAGCCAGCTACTGTAACAGAGCCGTCGTTCCCGCCGAAGCACGATACGTTGGTCTGCGAGGTGATGGAACCTCCTAATGCGGTGGGCTGGGTTATGGTTACCGGTACGTTGAAAGTACAAAGGTTTGCATCGCGCACGGTCACCGTGTAGGGACCGGCTGTTAATGTGCCGAAGGTGCCGCTGACCTGGTACGCTCCACCGTTCAGGCTATACTCGTACGGTGCAACTCCCCCTGATCCCGCTACCGTTACCGAGCCGGTATTATCGCCAAAGCATAGCACGTTGGTCTGAGAGGTTATAGAGCCACCTAATGCGGTGGGCTGAGTTATGGTTACCGGTACGTTGAACGTACAAAGGTTTGCATCGCGAACGGTCACCGTGTAGGGACCGGCAGTTAATGTGCCGAAGGTGCCGCTGACCTGGTACGCTCCGCCGTTCAGGCTGTACTCATATGGCGCTGTACCACCCGAGCCTGCTACCGTTACCGAACCATTATTTCCACCAAAGCACGATACGTTGGTCTGCGATGTAATACTGCCTCCCAGGGCAGTAGGTTGGGTTATGGTTACTGGGACGTTGAATGTACAGAGGTTCGCATCGCGGACGGTCACCGTGTAGGGACCGGCCGTTAATGTGCCGAAGGTGCCGCTGGCCTGGTACGCTCCTCCGTTCAGGCTATACTGGTAGGGCGATGTGCCGCCTGACCCCGCTACTGTCACCGACCCGTTGTTGCCGCCGAAGCACGATACGTTAGTCTGTGATGTAATGCTGCCCGATAGCGATGCTGCTGGTTGAGTTATTGTAATGGGAACATTTGTAGTACATAAATTTGCATCGCGAACAGTTACTGTATATGAACCTTGAGTCAAAGAACTAAAAGTTCCACTGGCTTGATAAGGTCCACCTTCAAAACTATACTGATAAGGACCTACACCTCCGGATCCTGCCACTGTAACAGAGCCGTCGTTCCCGCCGAAGCATGATACGTTCGTCTGCGAGGTGATGGAACCTCCTAGTGCGGTGGGCTGGGTTATGGTTACCGGTACGTTGAAAGTACAAAGGTTTGCATCGCGCACGGTCACCGTGTAGGGACCGGCTGTTAATGTGCCGAAGGTGCCGCTGACCTGGTACGCTCCACCGTTCAGGCTATACTCGTACGGTGCAACTCCCCCTGATCCCGCTACCGTTACCGAGCCGGTATTATCGCCAAA
This sequence comes from Bacteroidales bacterium, assembly GCA_008933525.1. Classification (GTDB taxonomy): domain Bacteria; phylum Bacteroidota; class Bacteroidia; order Bacteroidales; family Tenuifilaceae; genus SB25. Next base: position 1,569 of record WBUV01000116.1, read on the forward strand.
GCATAGCACGTTGGTCTGAGAGGTTATAGAGCCACCTAATGCGGTGGGCTGAGTTATGGTTACCGGTACGTTGAACGTACAAAGGTTTGCATCGCGAACGGTCACCGTGTAGGGACCGGCAGTTAATGTGCCGAAGGTGCCGCTGACCTGGTACGCTCCGCCGTTCAGGCTGTACTCATATGGCGCTGTACCACCCGAGCCTGCTACCGTTACCGAACCATTATTTCCACCAAAGCACGATACGTTGGTCTGCGATGTAATACTGCCTCCCAGGGCAGTAGGTTGGGTTATGGTTACTGGGACGTTGAATGTACAGAGGTTCGCATCGCGGACGGTCACCGTGTAGGGACCGGCCGTTAATGTGCCGAAGGTGCCGCTGGCCTGGTACGCTCCTCCGTTCAGGCTATACTGGTAGGGCGATGTGCCGCCTGACCCCGCTACTGTCACCGACCCGTTGTTGCCGCCGAAGCACGATACGTTAGTCTGTGATGTAATGCTGCCCGATAGCGATGCTGCTGGTTGAGTTATTGTAATGGGAACATTTGTAGTACATAAATTTGCATCGCGAACAGTTACTGTATATGAACCTTGAGTCAAAGAACTAAAAGTTCCACTGGCTTGATAAGGTCCACCTTCAAAACTATACTGATAAGGACCTACACCTCCGGATCCTGCCACTGTAACAGAGCCGTCGTTCCCGCCGAAGCATGATACGTTGGTCTGCGAGGTGATGGAACCTCCTAGTGCGGTGGGCTGGGTTATGGTTACCGGTACGTTGAACGTACAGAGGTTCGCATCGCGGACGGTCACCGTGTAGGGACCGGCTGTTAATGTGCCGAAGGTGCCGCTGGCCTGGTAAGCTCCGCCGTCTAGGCTGTACTCGTACGGTGCAACTCCTCCAGAGCCAGCTACCGTTACTGAGCCAGTATTATCCCCGAAACATAGCACATTAGTCTGAGAAGTTATACTTCCAGTTAAAGCAGAAGCAGGCTGAGTTATAGTAACCGGAACATCAAAAGTACAAAGATGAGCATCGCGAATTGTAACTGTATGACTTCCTGCAGGAATTCCATTAATTGTAAACGATGATTGGTAAGCACCTCCATTCAAACTATACTCATAAGGAGTGGTACCTCCTGTTGCATCAATTGTAACAGAACCAGTACTTTCGCCAAAACATAAAACATCAATTTGCGAATCAATTGATCCTGATAATGCAGTAGGGTTCACAATGGTGTAAGGCCCAGCAACTACAGGCCCACACATATTCGCATCAACAACCTCTACTGTATAATTTGCCGCAGCACCTAATCCAGAAAATTCAACTGAAGCAGAATTCACCAAGGTTGAAATTGGCACACCTCCAACTTTAAGAGTATAAGTGTAAGGAGGAGTTCCATCGCTAGCAGTAGCATTTATTTTTCCATCTAAAGCACCATTACAGGTTATATCAGTAGCAACAGCATTCAGTTTAAGTAGAGCAGGCTGAGATATATCGAAAAAAGCAGACTTCCATGTCGTTGGAAATAGGGCATCTGATGCTCTCACAAAATACTCAGAGGCTTGTAGACCAGAGAATGTTTCAACACCAGTGGGAGAACTAATTGAACCAATTGGTAAGAAGTTGGTCCAATCTAAAAGTTGAATTGTGTATGGAGGAGTTCCGCCAGTTACAGTTATTGTTACAGAACCGTCGCTCCCCCCGAAACAAGAAACATTAACGATTGTTGTAGGAGCAACCGTTGTAACCTGTGAATAAGTGGTTATCCCCAATAAAAGCAGAACAAATAAAATAAGTAATCTTCTTGTAGCTGATTTCATACTAATGTATTTTAATTAGTAATTCCAACTTGCAAACACTCCCCACAATGTTGAAAATCTGTTAATAAAATTCGCTTTTTTTGACAAAACGCCCAAAATTATAGGCGAATGTATATATTTTTAATTTATACACAAAATAATTGTCCTCTAAATTAGAACGTTGCAACGATTACACTGAAATATTAAGGCTGAAAAAACAAAACACCAAAACGCATCAACCTGATATATAGATAATTAATTGATATCAAAGTAAAAACCACATTCTTATTGCTTTCTACGACAATCAAATAAAAATGTTTATTCTACAACTAGATATGATCAATAAAACCAAGGAAAAAAATTAAAATACAGAAAAAACAACATTCAAAATAAATAATTACAATATTCCTGCCAAAAAGAATATCCTATTGACTAACTGACGACTAGTCAATTTTATAAGCATTAAATGTCCGAAAACGGTTAATAACTTGGGCTATAAAAGAAAGAAAGTAAAAACTAAAGAGAAACCCAATAAATATCCAACATAAACTTGAGCCGGCTTATGATCGCCATTCTTTAATCGGGCAGAAGCTAAAAAACCCGAAATTAGAAATGCAACAACAACTAAAAAAATGACATTAAAGTAGTTATGGATAGCGCTTGCAATAAGAAAGCCTGTTAAACCTCCTAAGCCCATAAGATGGAGGCTAATTTTCCACCAATAAGAAACAATTGCTGCAAAAATTAGAATTAGTACACCACTCTCAACAATCTTAAGCAAAACCTGAGGTACTGGCAACTTAGCCATAAGATATAATGTAAAAAGATATGGTATTGTAGTAATAATTATTGGCACTATTCGCTCCCTATGTTTTTCCAGATAAAAATTCTTTATCAATCCTAATCGTTTTAGTATAAATAACGAAATAAGGGGAATAAGTAGAGTGTTAAATAAAACAACTATTAGAATAACAAGTTTTATAGAGTTTGGAAGAAAAGTAATATATGATCCTGATAAAAAAATTAGGAGAAAACTATAAAGAGTTATTAGAAAAGGATGAAAGATTACCGATAATACATTTGCCAACTTCTGTGTCATTTATCAAATCTTATTTAAGTTCTTTCCTTAATCGAGCAACGGGTATTCCTAGTTGTTCCCTATACTTTGCTACAGTTCTACGCGCAATTGGGTAGCCTTTTTCCTGAAGAATTGCCATTAACTGCTCGTCGGTTAATGGTTTTCGTTTTTGCTCGTTATCAACACATTCCTGGAGGATTTTTTTTATTTCCTTGGTTGAAACCTCTTCACCGGAATCGGTCTGCATCCCCTCGCTGAAAAAGTACTTTAATGCGTATATTCCAAAATGGGTTTGAATATACTTACTGTTTGCAACCCTTGATATTGTTGAAATATCGAGGCCTGTTTTATCGGCAATATCTTTGAGAATCATGGGTCGGAGTTTTGTCTCATCTCCATCCTTAAAAAAATCCTTCTGATACTCAATTATTGACTCCATTGTTGCCAGCAGTGTATTCTGCCGCTGTTTAAGGGCATCGATAAACCATTTTGCCGATTCAATTTTCTGACGAACAAAGGTCATTGCATCCTTTTCCTGCCTTGAGGCAGAATCCTTGTTGTACGAGTAATTCTCCAACATTTCAGAGTATTCTCTACTAATTCGAAGGTCAGGTACATTCCTTGAGTTCAGGCTAAGCTGAAAATCGCCATCAATATACTCGAGGATAAAATCCGGCATTATTTGTTGCCCAGACTGATTGTACGGGTCGCTAAAACCCCCACCAGGTTTTGGGTTTAGTTTCAATATTTCGTTGATAGAGTCGCGAAGATCATCATCGCTTAAACCCAATTTACTGGCTATTTTATCGTAATGCTTACGTGTAAACTCCTCGAACTGGTACTTCAAAATTTTGTAAGCTATAGCCGCAGAGTTTGTGCTTTTTTCCTTTGCTCTAAGCTGAAGCAACAAGCATTCCTGTAAATCTCGAGCACCAACTCCTGGTGGCTCTAATTCCTGAATTATGTATAGAACATTTTCCAGTTCATCCTCGGTAACTTCTAGGCCAAGTGCAAAAGCTACATCATCGGTAATAGCATTGAGTTTTCGCCTCAGATATCCATCCTCATCAATATTACCAATTAAGTATAGCGCCAATTGTTTTTCCTTTTCGGACAAGGGAAGCATTCCGAGTTGATTTTCCAAGTGCTCGTGAAAAGTAACTCCAACGGAAAACGGGATATCTTCTCGCTTATCGTCCTTTGAAGTATTGTTAGAGTTAAGCCTATAGGAAGGAACATCTTCCTCGTTCATGTAATCCTCAAGAGTAAACTCGTCATCATTGCTGTTTACATCGTCATCGGAATCATTACTATCTGGCTCAGCATCTAGATTTTGGTTTTCGCCCTCCTCTAGTATTGGATTTTCCTCTAGTTCCTTTTTTATCCGTTGCTCAAGCAGCATGGTAGGAATCTCCAACAGCTTAATCACTTGGATTTGCTGTGGAGATAACTTTTGCAGTAACTTCTGCTGTAGCCGCTGTTTGAGCATATGCTGTTAGAATTCGCAGTTTTTAGGTGTACGTGGGAAAGGAATAACATCGCGGATGTTGCCCATACCCGTTACAAAAAGCAATAACCTCTCAAATCCTAGGCCAAAACCACTGTGAGGAGCTGAACCAAACTTACGAGTTTCCAAATACCACCATACATCCTTCTCAGGAATATGCAATTCGTGGATTCTGGAAATTAACTTATCGTAAATCTCTTCGCGTTGCGAACCACCAATAATCTCACCAATTTTAGGGAACAATACGTCCATAGCACGCACGGTTTTCCCATCATCGTTCTGTTTCATGTAGAACGCCTTGATATCCTTTGGATAATCGGTAAGAATTACTGGTTTTTTGAAATGTTTCTCAACCAAGTAACGCTCGTGCTCCGACTGCAAATCGGCACCCCAGAATACTGGGAATTCCCATTTTTGGTCTACTTTCTCAAGGATTTCAATAGCCTTGGTATATGGTAATCGCTCGAATTTATTCTCAACAACAAACTTTAAACGGTCAATAAGCTCTTTATCGTACATACTGTTGAGGAACTCCAAATCGTCCTTGCAGTTTTCAAGAGCGTAACGGATAAGATACTTTAGGAAATCCTCGGCCAAATCCATGTTGTCCTGAATATCGTAGAAGGCCATTTCGGGTTCAATCATCCAGAACTCCGCCAAGTGACGAGGAGTGTTTGAATTCTCGGCACGGAATGTTGGTCCAAAGGTGTAAATCTCCGATAAGGCCATAGCAGCCAACTCTCCCTCAAGTTGTCCTGAAACGGTAAGGCTTGCCTCCTTACCAAAAAAATCTTCAGCCCAATTTATTTGACCCTCTTCAGTTCTGGGTAAATTATCGACATCAAGCGTGGTTACGCGGAACATTGCACCAGCGCCTTCGGCATCGGACGATGTAATAATTGGAGTATGTATATAAAAGAAACCTCTCTCGTTGAAATACTTATGAATAGCAAAAGCCATTGCATGACGCATACGAAGCACTGCGCCAAACGTATTTGTTCGAGGGCGAAGGTGAGCAATCTCGCGCAGGAACTCCATGCTATGCCCTTTCTTCTGCAAAGGATATGTTGTTGCATCGGCAGCGCCAAACAACTCGATATAGCTACCCTGAATCTCGACACGCTGACCAGAACCAGGCGACTCGACAAGTTTACCTCTAACACCAATACATGCACCTGTAGTTATATCTTTTAGTTGATCCTCGGTAAACACATTCATATCAAGCACCACTTGAATATTATTGATGGTTGAACCATCGTTAAGAGCAATAAACGATACGCTCTTATTACCACGCTTGGTACGCACCCAGCCCATAGCTGTTACATCGGTACCTGCAACACCACTCTCAAGTAAATGCTTAACTTTTGTTCTTTCGCTGTTTCTCATATCTCTGAATGTTAACAATAAAATATCAGTGCTGACAATGCGTCAACAATCCCACAAAAATAATAACTTTTTATAATGTTTGGTTATTTGATTTAATGGCTGATGGAATATTAAACTTTTTGACGCTTCCAAGTCCTTCGGACGTTGGAAGATATGAATCGTCATTTATATAAAAACGCTGTCAGGGTTTGAAACCCTGACAGCGTTGTACTTTAAATAAAGAATTAACTTCGTAATCGAATTCCCTCTTCTTCGATACTAATTAGCCTATCCCTGTAAAGGCTTCCAATTGCTTTCTTGAAAGTTTTTTTACTGATTTGGAATAATCTATAAATCTCATCAGGATCGCTCTTATCAGTAATTGCAAGGTAGCCGTTGTTCTTTTTCAGAACATCAAGAATAGTCTGCGATATTGCATCAACTTTCTCGTAACCAGGCTTTTGAAGGATAAGGTCAATTTTCTCATCCTCTCTAATCTTCTTTATATATCCCTTTAACCTATCGCCCTTTGCGAGTGGTTGAAACACCTCATTTTTATAAAGTACCCCTGTATGATTCCCATTTATAATAGCGTTGAATCCTAAATCCGACTCATTAATAATTATCAAATCAACCTCTTGTCCTATAACATACTCAGGAATAGTGTTATCCAAGAACTTCTCAATTTTAGCAGAAGCGGCTAAACGTTTAGAATCAAAATCGAAATAGATAAACACAAGATAACTTTTGCCCACTTCCATCTCCTGTTTTTGCTCGCGGAAAGGAACAAAAAGATCCTTGGGTAAGCCCCAATCAAGGAATGCTCCCATACGGGCAACAGAAACAACTTTGAGGAATGCAAATTCGCCTACAATAGCATAAGGTTTCTCGGTTGTCGCAATAATCCTATCCTCAGAGTCAAGATAAACAAAGACCTCAACGGTATCATCTACCTTACAACCAGCAGGAACATACCTTGTGGGCATAAGAATTTCGCCCTGATCGCCACCATCGAGGTAAACACCAAATGGCACTTCCTTCTTCACCCTTAGACTATTGTACTCACCTATTTTAACCATAATTTAGATA
>WBUV01000117.1 GCA_008933525.1 Bacteroidales bacterium
TTTAAGTATTTTTTGATCGTTTATTTCCTGAGCAATTTTTTGCACCTCGTTCAAACTTTTTTCAGCACCAGAATAGTCGGCAATTTCAATTTGTGCACTTGAAAGATTTAATAACGATGCAGCAATATCGGCTTTTCGCCCTAGATTTCGCGATGCAGCCAAAGCCTCACTAAAACTCTCAACTGCCTGCTTATAGTTATTCTTATCGGAATAGATCAATCCCAGATTGGTATAGATAACCTTAATTCCGTTTGTGTTCCCTATTTTTTTTGAATTGCTAAGAGCCTTTCCAAAATATAGTAGAGCATTATCAATATCGTTAAGCTGCCAGTAAATGTTTGCAGCTTTATCAAAGAAAAAAGCGGCCTGATTATTATCGCCGTTAACTTCGTTTTCCGATGCTAATTTTAAGTATTCTTCCGCTTTAGAATTGCTTACCTGTGCAAATGATATATGAGTAATTGATGATAATATCATCAAAAGAAGCAGAAACAGAAAGAGCCGACTCTTTATCATAATTCTCAAATAGTAAATATTTTACGAAGTTAAAAAACTTTTGTAAATCTTACGTTTTTAACCAAAAACTGATTCGTATAAAGTTTATTTTTCCTCGAACATCTATTTTACTAGGATAAACTCCAGATTTTGCAAACCAAAACGATACTTTTGATGTTTATTTATATTAACAGTTCAATTTTTAAAGGATGCAGACTTCAAGAAAAATATATCCAGTTACAGGAATGTCGTGTGCAGGATGCGCCATTAGCGTTGAGAGCATGCTCAAAACGGTTAAAGGCGTAACTGATGCAGGCGTAAACTTTGCAAATAGCACCGTTTGGGTAAATTTCGATGGAGATATTGTGACAGAATTGCAACTTCGCGATTCAGTTAGGGCAATAGGTTACGACTTAATTATTGATGCTGAAAATCCACAAAGTTTGGCTGAGCAGAAAAAAAATGAACATCAAAAAGAGCTATTACTCCGAATGGTTTTATCCGCAATACTTTCGTTACCAATCGTGGTACTTGGCATGTTCTTTATGAACTGGGAGTACACGCCTTGGATTTCGATGATAATTGCCACGCCTGTGATTTTCTGGTTTGGACGTAGTTTTTTCATCAATGCATACAAACAAACTATCCACCTCAAAGCAAACATGGATACACTTGTGGCTCTGAGCACTTCAATTGCTTACATTTTCAGTGTTTTCAACACGTTATATCCTGAATTTTGGCATAGCAAGGGTTTGCATGCACACGTTTACTTTGAATCGGCATCGGTAATTATAACATTCATACTTCTTGGCAAATGGTTGGAGGAACGGGCTAAAGGGAAAACATCATCGTCAATAAAAAAACTTATGGGCTTGCAGCCCGATACTGTTTGGCTTGTTCAAGGTAACGAAATAGTTGAAACTCCAACCAGTCAAGTTATAAAAGGCGATACAATCCTCATAAAACCTGGTGCGAGGATTCCTATTGACGGCGCTGTTATTGAAGGCAATACATGGATTGACGAAAGCACCATTACCGGTGAACCATTGCCCGTTGAAAAGAATACTGGACAAAAAGTATGGGCAGGAACGCTAAACCAAAAAGGAAGCATAAAGATTTTGGCCGAGCAAATTGGCTCTGAAACAATTCTTGGCAGAATAATAAAAACTGTCGACGAAGCCCAGAACAGCAAAGCACCAGTCCAGAAACTAGCCGATAAGGTTGCTGGAATTTTTGTTCCGTCGGTACTTGTAATTGCGGTAATAACTTTTCTTGCTTGGATTATCCTTGATAAAGATGAAGGTTTTATTCGCGGTTTACTTTCAATGGTTACTGTTTTGGCCATTGCATGCCCTTGCGCATTAGGTTTAGCAACTCCAACAGCCATTATTGTAGGTGTTGGCAAGGCTGCAGAGCACAACATCCTTATCCGGGATGCCGAAAGCCTAGAGTTAGCCCATAAAATCAACCATATTGTTCTAGATAAAACGGGTACGCTAACAGAAGGATTCCCGACTGTTAAAGAAATTATTTGGTTTTCGGATGAACTTGAACATAAACAGATTCTAAAGCAAATCGAACAAAAATCGGAACATCCTTTAGCCGATGCAATTGTTAGATATTTAGATAATGTTGATGCAACTAAAACAAACTTAGATGATTTTAAGGCAATCACTGGGCTGGGTGCCAAGGCAAGTATAGGAAACACCAATTACTATGTTGGGAATGCTCGTTTTATGCAAGAGAACTCGATAGTTACAAGCAATGAGCAAAATAAAAAAGCCTATGAACTTGAAGCGGAAGCCTGTACCGTTGTGTACTTTGCCGAGAACTCAAAAATTGTTGGAATTATTGCAATAACCGATAAAATAAAACCTACAACCAAGGAAGCAATAAACTTGCTAAAGTCAAAAAACATTAATGTTGAAATGATAACTGGCGACTCGAACTCCACCGCCAAGGTAATCGCACAGGAGGTTGGCATATTTAACTATAAAGCACAAGTTTTACCATCGGAAAAAGCAAATATGGTGCGAGAAATAAAACACTCGGGCAAAACAGTTGCAATGGTTGGCGATGGAATTAATGACACCGAGGCACTTGCCATTGCCGATGTTAGCATTGCCATGGGCAAAGGCTCCGACATTGCTATGGATGTTGCCAAAATAACTATTATCAATTCCGACCTTACAATGATACCCAAAGCCATTGAAATATCCAGAAGAACAATGGATACCATTAAACAAAATCTATTCTGGGCATTTATCTACAATATTATTGGCATTCCAATAGCGGCTGGGGTATTATACCCATTATTCGGGTTCACTTTCGACCCAATGATAGCCGGAGTAGCAATGGCAATGAGTTCTGTTTCGGTGGTGTCGAACAGTTTAAGGTTGAAAAAAGTAAAATTGTAGCAATTTTATTTACAGCAGAAGTTGAAAATTTCGTGTCTGTAATTTTTCACAATATGCTTAAACCAGTAAGTGTAATCTTGAGGGTTTTCGTCGATATCTTTATAGAGAGTATCAATATCAACCCACTTCCACTCGGAAACCTCATCTTGATTTGGGTTTGGAGAACCTTCGAAAAAGCCAAAGTAAACATGGTCAATCTCGTTCTCAATTAAACCATGGTCGAACTCGACCGTGTAATGGAATGTAAACGAGTGCTCCAGTGGGCAGTTAATTCCCATTTCATGTTTCAAACGCTCGTAAATAGAAGTTTCCATAACTACACCCTCGGGCAAATGGCTACAGCATGCATTAGTCCACAAGCCTGGCGAATGGTACTTTTCATCGGCACGCCGATGGATAAGCATTTGATTTTTTGAGTTGAAAATTACTATTGAGAAAGCGCGATGCAACAAGCCTTTTACATGAACATCCATTTTACTGGCATAACCAGTAACCTCGTCGTTCTGGTTAACTAATGCAATCAAATCCATAAAAAAATTACTTAATAAAATTACCGCTGTAGAACTCCTCAAATGCTTTGTTTACCTCATCCTCGGTATTCATAACAATTGGCCCACGCCAAGCAATTGGCTCATTCAGCGGTTGTCCTCCAAAAATAATAAAATTTGCGCCATTATCACCTGCCTTAATCTGGAGCATCCTGCCCTTATCGAGCACAATTGCCTCCATGCTTCGAACAGGATGTTCGAAATCGGGCAACGAAATTACACCATCGTAAACATATACAAAGTAGTTATAATCGGGATTTATGGTTTCGTCAAAAGTAGAATCGGGCCAAAGCTTCACATCAAAAAAATCTATCCCTACATGAAGTTCAGTTATCCCTCCTATTTTCTTTCTGAACCTTCCAGCAATCACCCGAACTCTCGACTTAGTTGTTTCTACGATAGGAATATTTGAAGATTTTAACTCCCGATATCGTGGAGGAAACATCTTATACTCGTGTGGCAAATTTACCCAAAGCTGAAAACCGTACATCAATCCATTCTGAGGGCGAGGCATTTCCTGATGAACAATACCACTACCCGCAGTCATCCACTGAACATCGCCAGGGCCAATAACACCTACATTGCCAAGGCTATCGGAATGCTCCACTTCGCCCTGCAGCATATACGTAACGGTCTCAATTCCACGATGCGGATGCCAAGGGAATCCGGCCTCGTAATCCTTCGGGTCTTCTGAGCCAAAATGGTCGAGCAGGAGGAATGGGTCGGTTTGATATCGGGATTGAAAATCGAAAACCCTATTCAATCTTACGCCAGCTCCTTCAACAGCAGGCTTTGCACGTACTATGCTTTTTACCTTTGCTAGCATATTTTTTTCTTACAAGTTAGCTCAAAAAAATCAACCTTACAACTTACAACAATAAATACATACTAATCAGCACATTCAACTACACAAAATACTAAAAAAAAGTTGCTACAAACTATATGTTCGCCATTTTAAAAATAATTAACAACCTAAACAGCATATTGTTGATTAAATTATCGTTTACAAAATCGAGGTTTACTCAAATCTTAGTACTTTTATCCGAATTTAAGATATTTAAATATGACAAGACTAAAAGCAACTATACTGGCATCTTTAAACATTCTCTTTATAATATCATTCACTTACGGCCAAACAACAAAAAACTATACTGAACCTGATGCTATTTTTAGGAACGCAGTAGAACTATACCAAAAAGGTTTATACCCTAGTTCTCAAACACTTTTCGAAAAATACATAAAGAACGCAGGAGGAGGTGTCGACCATTTAAAGACAGATGCTGAGTTCTACATTGCTATGTGTGCCATAGAACTGAATAACAATGATGCAGAATATTTAATTGGGACTTTTATTAATAATCATCCCGAAAGTCAAAAGATAGATTTGGCTTATTTTGCCATGGGGAAAATGCAATATCAGCAAAAAAAATACTCAAAATCAATTAACTGGCTGCTGAAAATTGACAAAAACGGTATAGATAAAGAAAAATTGCCCGAAATGCAATTCATCCTGGGGTATTGCTATTTTATGACAAACGATTACGAAACTGCCAGCAAATGGTTGTATCAGGTTAAAGATATTGACAATAAGTTTTCTGCGCCAGCCAACTACTACTATTCTCATATTGCATATCTTCAAAAGAAATACGCAACAGCGTTAAAGGGGTTTGAAAAATTGAGAGAGAATGAAACTTTCGCACCTATTGTTCCTTTTTACATATCTCAAATTTATTACCTACAGGGCGATTATCAAAAGGTTGTTAATTACTCTCCATCGCTTTTAAAAAACAACACTACAAAACGCACACCCGAAATTGCAAGGATTATTGGGGAGTCGTTCTTCAAACTAAATCAATATGACAGTTCACAGATTTATTTGGAAAAATACATCGAAAAAACACCCCAACTTAGTCGCGACGACCATTACCTTGCTGGATTTGCATACTACAAAAACAGAAAATTTGCCGAAGCGGCAAAATACCTCGAAAGAGTATCAACATCGGACGATTCATTAAGCCAAAATGCGCATTACCATTTAGCTGATTGCTACTTAAACCTAAACGATAAGGCTAAAGCACGCCAAGCATTCGGAATGGCATCAAAGTTGAATTTTGATAACATTATCAAGGAAGATGCTCTTTTTAACTTTGCGAAACTAACCTACGAACAACTATACGCTCCCTTCAACGAAGCTATTGATGCTTTTCGCACCTATATTCAACTTTACCCAAACACTCCCCGCACCGATGAGGCCTACAATTATTTAACTCTAGCATTCCTAAACACTCGCAACTATAAAGACGCTGTGGAATCGTTGGAGAAAATAAAAAACAAGGATGCCACAATAAAAGCCGCCTATCAAAAAACAGCCTACTATAGGGGTTTAGAACTTTTTCAAAACTTAAACTTCACCGAAGCTATCGAAATGTTTAGCCTTTCGCTTCAACACTCAACATACAACCAAAACATTGCAGCACAAGCAACCTACTGGCAATCTGAAGCTTACTATAGAACAGAAAATTACACTTTGGCTGCTGAAGGTTACAATAAATTCATCCTTACACCAGGATCGTTCAACCTCCCAGAGTTCTTAATGGCTCACTACAACATTGGCTATGCTTACTTTAAACTAAAAAATTATGACGATGCCATTGTTTGGTTCCGAAAATTCACCTCATTAAGTAATGATGAAAAAACAATATTTGTTGGTGACTCATACAACCGAATTGGTGACTCGTTTTTCATTCAACGTAAGTACTGGGCTGCCATTGATTACTACGACAAAGCAATCCTTATCGATAAAATTGATGCCGACTACGCAGCTTTTCAGCGAGGATTCTCACTTGGATTAGTAGAACGGCCTCAGAAAAAAGTTGAATCGCTACAAGCACTTCTGAAGAAAAACCCAAGTTCAAATTATATTGACGATGCGATCTTTGAAATTGCCGAAAGCTTTATGGTTCTCAACCAACCAATCGATGCCAAAGAATACTATCTGAAAATCGAGAAAGAATACATTGGCAGCAGCTATTATGTTAAAGCACTTGTTCAACTTGGACTAATTAACTATAACGCCGAGCAGTCCGATAGTGCATTACAGTACTACAAAAAAGTTGTTGAGGGTTTCCCTGGATCTCCTGAAGCAAAAAATGCACTTATTGGAATCAGAAACATTTATGTTGACAAAGGCGATGCTTCTACATATTTTGAGTACGCATCGAAACTTGGCAGCATTGCAAACATGAGTCTGGCCGAAAAAGATTCCTTATCATATATTGCAGCCGAAAAATTATACGTGAATGGCGATTGCGAAAAATCCAATACTGCCTTCATTAAGTACCTAACCGATTTTCCACAAGGAAACTTCATAGTTCACTCCAACTACTATTTAGCCGATTGCTACAATCGAAACAACAACCCCGAAACAGCTATCGAGTATTTTAGTAGAGTAGCCGAGATGCCTAAAAACAATTTTACAGAACAAAGTCTGCTTCAGCTTGGCAAAATATATTTTGCAAAAGAACAGTACGAGAAATGTTTTGAAACCTACGAAAGGCTAGAGAATGTTGCAGAACTTAAATCTTCTTTGCTCGAAGCCCGCATTGGAAAATTCCGTTCGGCCTACTTGCTTAAAAAGCATTCTGAGGTACCCGCCATTGCAAGCAGTGTGCTTTCAACAGAAAAACTTCCGGTGGAAATCGAAATGGAAACTCGCTTTAAACTCGCATTAACAAATCTTGAATTAAGTAAAACTGACGACGCCCTAATCGAGTTTTCAAAAGTGGCTAGCAACCTAAAAACGAAGGAAGGTGCTGAATCAAAATATCAAATTGCAAAAATTTACCTTAACAAAGGCGAGTACGATAAAGCCGAAAAAGAAGTATTTGCCTTTGCACAGAAAAACACTCCTCACCAGTACTGGCTGGCTAAAAGTTTTATTCTGCTTGCTGATGTCTATATGAATAAAGATGACTTTTTCCAGGCCAAAGCAACCCTACAAAGTGTAATTGATGGATACAATGCTACCGACGATGGAATAATAGATGAAGCCACCGATAAGTTAAATCAACTTGTTAAGATTGAGAAAACAAAACAAACTAAAAAGGTTGATGAAATTTAAATTTCAACGACTAGTAATTTTAAAGCAACCAACTATGCGAAAAAATATAATAGCCATCAACTCGTGCCTAGTTTTATTTTCAATAACTTTTCTTATTGGCAAATCTTCATTTGCTCAATCGGAAAGCCTAAAAAAGGAAGTTCAAGTTGTTCGTCCATACGAACCATCTATTTCCGACGCATTTAAAATCAACTTACAACCCAAAATAGAGGATACTATTAAAGTTAACCCCAATTTCACCTATGGCATACTACAACGCCCAATAAATACATACTTTACCCCAGTACCAATCTCTGCAGCTCGAATGGTTTCAGAGCCTCTTCCCGATCTTTATTCCACTTTAATAAGAGTAGGATTAGGAACCAATACAATGCCATTATTTGAAGCATACTATAATAGCAAGCGTAATCAAGACTTTATGTATGGCGCTTGGGTACAACATCATTCCTCCATGGGAAAAGTAAAACTTGAAAATGGCGAAAAAGTGGATGCCAAGAATGGAAACACTAACATTTCGCTTTTTGGTAAAAAAATGTTTGTCGATAAAATTCTTCAAGGTGATGTTGGATACACAAACTCTCTAAAATCGTTTTATGGATACGACACTAACAACCCAGCCCTTACACCCAATTCCGATAAGCAAAAGGTCAATAACTTAAATGCAAATGTCGAATTTACTACAACAGAGAAAGACTCTGCTCACCTAAACTATAGAATTGCCTCGCAATTCCAGCACTTTGGAGATAATTTTGACATGAAGGAAAACAAGATATACGGATTACTTTCCATGAATAAATA
>WBUV01000118.1 GCA_008933525.1 Bacteroidales bacterium
AAATTCTGTTTTACGATCTTTAGCATGTTCCAAATCTCCCATAATATCATGGAAAACCTCAACAGGTAAACGGTATACCATATCTAAATTACCTGATTTGAACTCTAAAATCTCTGCTTTTTTCTCTCGGATTGCTTTGATTCTTACATCATCGGCAACCTGTTTTAACGGAGCAATTCCTTCTTCACGAATCTCAGAAACAACAGCTACAACAAACATGTCGCCAAATTCGAACACTGTGGAAACCTCGCCTTTTTTGCTGCGGAATGCCCAGCGGATCATTTCTCTAGGCGATTCAATTCCAGCAATAGTTCGGTCGTTCTGAAGCAGGTTGTTTGCGTATCGCTTTGTAAGATTGTTTGTATTGGCAGCCTGAGTGAACATCTCATGAGTTTTATTTAAGCCAGCAAACTCTGCTGCTTGGCTATAAATTACTTGAGTTGTATGAGAGCTTGGAACAACCTTGCGTTCTAGTACAGCAAGTTGTGCCTTTTTGCTTTCTTTTCCTCTATCGGTAACCTGAAGAATATGGAAACCATACCTTGTTTCAACAATGCTAATCTCATTTATTTTATTATTGAAACTTGCATCGTTAAAACTTTGCTCCATAACACCACTTGGATACCATCCTAAGTCACCACCATTTTCTTTTGAACCAGGATCGTCGGAATAAACACCGGCAAGAACGCTCCAGCTACCACCTTTCTTAAGAACAGAAAGTAAACTATCTGCGGTTGATTTAGCTTTAGTGTAATCCTGTTGGGCTTGTCCTTTTGGACTAATTAGAATGTGACGTGCTTTTACCGAATCAGGTAACATCTTTGAATCCATCAAACGTACTAATTTGTAAGATGCTCCATCGAATATTGGACCTGTAACATCGCCTACTTTGGAACTAAAAGCCCAGCCTGCATACTCGGCAGGAAGTTCACTCTCTTTATAGTATTTTGAATCAAAAGGAGTGTCGGATTTTAAACTTACATATTGTTTTGGTTCGGCCGAAGCAATAAATTCATCTTTAGCTTTACCTATCCATTCTTCTGCAGCTTTTGTGTCTTCATCCGAAGCCTTAATTGGGAACACAATATACTCAACGTCTCTTGATGCAACTTGCTTGTAATCATTTAAATGAGCATTGTAGTAATCCTTCAAGTCGCTGTCGGTTATTTTTACAGCAGAGTCGGATATGGTGTTGAATGATGCTACGGCATAATCAAAGTCAACCTTTACAGTTCTGTCCTCTAGTGCCTTTTTTGATTGTAGAGAAGTTACCGATAAACCTTTTCTAACTAAATTGAGGTATTTTGTGAATAACCTATCTTTAATAACCTCTTGCTCAAGGTACATCCAGTATGTTCTAGCACGTGGATCGTTGTCTAGGTTTTGAAGCAACATGCTAATATACTCTTTATTAACCAAGCCTGTTTGAGGATCGCCGAATTGTTGCTGAATGATTGGATGAATATTTTTACCTTGAACCATCTCGAAAAGTTCATTCTCATGAATCTCCAAGCCTAGCTTTTTGTATTCTGGTTGCATAAGGTTTGAACGAACTAAATCCTGCCATACTCTTTCGCGGATTTGAATTTGGGATTGTTCGTCAAGTGCTGCCTGTTGTGAGAATAACTTTTGCAGATTTTCACTTTCATCAATTTTTGCTTGGAAAAGTTCATAGGATACAGATGTTCCCGCTATTTCAGCTACTTCCATTTGAGCTCTGTTAAATAAAGAACCCCCAGAGTTAAGAAAATCTCCGAGAATAAAAGCGAAAAGCGCTAATCCAATTACAACCGCAACAAGAACTCCTGCTCGGTTTCTGATTCTCTCTAGTGTTGCCATTTAAATGAAGATTTATTTATCTTAGTTTTAATTTTTTCGAGCTACGAATATAGCAATTTTAGATTTTGCCCCGTTTATTGCCCCATTTATTTTTTAAATTTTCTTAAAATTTGAGGTTTTATTGCATTGAAACCTGAAAAATCAATGTTTTCATTGTTAACTACTGCTTTGTAAGTTGAATAAGTTCAATTCGGGTTTCGTTCATCTTAATAATCCTAATTGTAAAATCGTTAAGTATTATTGTTTCGTTAGGTTTTGGAATATTCTGGTACTGATATAGAATAAACCCAGCTATAGTTTCGTACTCATCCGACTCAGGAATGTTTAGTTCGTAGGTTTCGTTCAAGTGCTTTATTTCTAATCGACCCGATAGAATAAACTCGTTTTCGTTAATTTGCTTCTCAACAAATTCGTTCCTATCGTGTTCGTCGTCAATTTCGCCAATTATCTCCTCAATAATATCCTCTATTGTAACTAATCCTGCAGTTCCCCCAAACTCATCGACTACAACGGCAATGCTTTTGTGTTCTTTAATAAACATGGCAAGCAGTTTATTTGCTCTCATTGTTTCGGGGATAAAGTCAATATTTATTAACCTCGACTTTATGTTCTGTGGGTTTTTAAATAGTTCTTTTGAGTTGATATAGCCAACTATGTTATCTACACTATCGCGGTATATGGGAATTCTGGAATATTTAGTGTCAATAAATTTTTTCTTTAGTTCTTCAATGCTCGAGTCTATATCAATGGCTTCAATGTCTGTACGGGGTATCATACAGTCTCGAACCCTAACTTCGGAAAAGTCCAATGCGTTTTGAAATATTTTTAGTTCTTGTTCATGCTTACTATCCTCAAAATTCGATGGATTTGCTTGGTCTATTAAATGATCGAGATCTACTTTGCCGAATATGGGCTTACTCTTATCGGTACTTATTTTTGTGCGTAAAATAACTCTAATTATTCCGTACGATAAACTCGTAGAAAACCTACTTATTGGATAAAACAAAAGGTAAAAAACGAATACAGGGAATGCGAAAAAGTTCAGCAAAGTGTTAGGATGCAGTCGGAAAATAGATTTTGGTAGAAACTCCGCGGTAATCAGTATAATTATTGTACTAATTATGGTTTGTAGCAAAAGAATTGTTGATGGGGATGTAAAGTAGTTTTCAAATAAAGGAGTGAGTAACTTTGCCATCTCAATGCCATAAACAACTAGGGCAATATTGTTGCCTACAAGGATTGTTGCAATGTATTGGCTCGGATTCCCAGTAAATATTGATACTAACCCCGACGATATATGTCCTTGCTTTCGATCCAACTCCAGCCTTAACTTGTTGGCCGAGTTAAAAGCAATTTCCATCCCCGAAAAAAAAGCTGAAAACAGTAACGATACAAAAATGATTATTAAACTAGCGCCCATTTTCGGATTATTTTTCAGTATTTAATCGTCGCCTTCGCCTGATATAATAAAAGCCAAATGCGAATAAACTAAGCAGTAAAAATGTTGAGCTGTACCTGTTGAGTCCAGAATTTATAGCCACATAAATTCCAACCCCTAAGCAGAATATGGCGAGTGCAAGCCAAATCAGTTCTAGTATATATGCCAGTTTTTCCATGTTCTTTTTGATTTCAGTAGGTTTGATTTGATTGGTAAAGTTAAACAATTTAGCCAACAATTTAAACTATTTGTATTCGATAGATCTGTTGTTATAAATTTAAAAGGTGGAGCATAGCTCACACCTTTGATGACGTATATGCCTAGAAATAAGATTTAATCTACAGTAATTTCACCATCGTATGGTTGTTTAATTTCCCAACTAGAGAAGCTTTCATCCGTAACAAGTCCTTTTCCAAAAACCACGCCATTAACGCTGTTTATTTTCACATTTACGTTTGTATAGATAATTCCCTTTTTTTGATCCCAGAATAACTCTTCGGTGTAAAGAACCTCTCCCTTCCTGTTTTTTGCCACAACATTATTCTTTGCATGCCATAAACTCTTTTTATCGAAATATACTGCAAGTTTTGATGTGAGGGTCGATTCAATGCCTAGAGTATCGTCATAAGTTGATACTGTAATGCCTTCGGGGAAATCGGTATAGGGTTCTTCTGCAAATTGGTAGTGTATTGTTAACGGTGCAAATACAATAATTTTTGCTTTACCGTTTTCGGTGTAAATTACTTCAGAGTTATATGCTGTAACACCTGCAATACTTTTCTTGTCGGAAAAATACTGAACAGCCTCGGTGTCTGCTTTACAGGAAAAAAGTAAAATAGCCCCTGCTAGTGCAGGGACTATAATTACTATTTTATGAAGAAGTTTATTCTTAATCACGGTTTAATTATTTACGTTC
This sequence comes from Bacteroidales bacterium, assembly GCA_008933525.1. Classification (GTDB taxonomy): domain Bacteria; phylum Bacteroidota; class Bacteroidia; order Bacteroidales; family Tenuifilaceae; genus SB25. The sequence continues at coordinate 4,194 of WBUV01000118.1, forward strand.
CCTCACAACGGTACGTTCATTAATCCAACAACCAATGCTGAAGGTATCACCCACTTTCAAATCGTGGAAGAAAATATCCTCCTTGGTTGGAAAGTATTGGCTGTAGGTTGAAATTAGAGAGTTCATGCTTTCTTCAAGTTCCGGCTCTACCTGTTTTGCTTTTGCGTATTTATCAACAGCAGCCCAAAAAACAGCTTTCTTCTCAAAATCATCGTTTCCACAATTTCTTTCACTTGCATACATGTCGCCAATCAACTTATAAACTCTTCCTAAATTTGGATTCTCCTCAAGAGCTTTATTCGCCATTGCTTTTGCCTGTGTAGGATTCTTGAGTTCGGTAAAGGTTAACGATGCAAGTTCGTAGAAATAATTAGCACGTTTATTAACATCGGATTCAGAATTTATAGCTTCGTTATAGTATAGCTCAGCGTCTTTGGGTTGCTTCGCATCAATATATAGGTGAGCTATATCATAGGCAAGATCTGAACTAGGTTCTGCCTTATATACAACCAAATTTGCTTTTAGGAATAAGGGTTCTTTTGAACACTCTTTGCTAGATCCCATCAAAGCTTTAATTTTCTTTGACAAATTGACATCGTTGGGATTTGCATTGAACTTAGGTGTAAAAATAGCTACAATATTTTCACATTTTGCTACACCCATTTGGGTAAAAATTGCATCAATTCCATCCTTTGCTTGCTTAACATTGTCTTCTGGTTTTTTTGCAACCTGTACATCGGCAAAATCACTAATGGTTGAGTATAATTCGATTACCTTATCCGCTTCAATTTTCTTATTTTCATACATTACTCTTGTCAGAGTCATGTAAGTAAAAAGAACTGAAATTTCTGTTTGGTTTTGAGTAATGTTAACTGCTTCCTCAGCAATTTTGAAGGCTTCTTCGTATCGCTCAGGAGCAAGGGTGTAAAGATCTTGTGCTTTAGTACCCAAAACATTTCCTTTCTTATTAAAATGCTCAATTCTCCTGTCGTGCATTAGCATTAATGAATCGATAAGGATTTTTTTTCTGTTTGGATCAGCTGTTTCCTCAATTTTGTATTTAAGAACTTTTGATCCTCTAATATAAATGTTTAAAGATTGCATTGGGCAGATATTGAATACTACTTGCCAAGGAGCATACGCATCCTTAAAGTTATTCTGCCTATAGTACTCTTGGTACATCGAGGTTTTTTCGGCGCATTCTTTTCTAGTTTCAACATCTGCACCGTACTTAGGGTCCTCAAGGTATGCTTGACCGAATGCACTAGCACTAGCAATTGCTATTATAACGGTCAAAAATCCTTTTCTGCTAATTGTTTTCATTGCCTTGTGTGTTTATTATTCTAAGTAAATTATTAATTATATTTTCGTTTAAAGAACCAAGGAGAATCATGGAAGGTTATGCTTAAATTAATTAGTCCATAAGTCTCTTTTATAAGGTAATTTTCACTTGTTCCTCTTTTTCCTAATTCAAATGATACATTAAACCTCGTATTACTCCTCACTGGTAAACCTACTCCAAAAGTTATGCCATAGTCTGAAATTTGTGTCGAGCCCACTAGTATGTTGGAATTCTTGTAGTACCCCCCAAATCTATAGTTAACTTTTTTGAAGTAACTTTTCAAATCTTTCACATTGGGTGTATACTCAATTCCTGTCCGAAATGTTTCCATTTTCGATAAGGGGTCGTTGGTGTTAAATGCTTCGGTCTTCGACCAGTCCTGAGTAAAATACTCTACTGAGGCTAATAATTTATTTTTATGGCTGTAGGCAAAACCTGTACTAATGCTTGTTGGCAGGGTAAAACTTTTTTTGAGATCGTTGTAAGGAACCACAGAGTCTATGAAGTTGCTATTGTTCCCCTGTAAATCAACAATCCACTTATGTTTTAGATTTATCGATTGCTTATTTTCTACTGTAGCGCCAATAATTAGGCTACTTTTTGTTTCCTTATTAAGGATAATCGCATACTGAAATCCAATGTTGTAGGATATGTCGCTCACAACAAGGCTCGATTTGATGAACGCATTTGTGTAGTCGTCGGTGGAAGAAGGGAACAAAATGTTATTATTATAGTCCAAGCTACCAAAGTAGTAGAGCAAATTAAATCCGATAGACAAGTTTTTTACTGGGCTATAGCCAGTTCCCACAAATAATTGGTTTATACCACCTCTACCAATGTGTTCGTATTTAATTCGTCCAAAAGTGCTAAGAAGAACAGGGTCTGTTTCGTAACGAAACATACTGTAGCCTACATTACTAAATGGGGCAATACCCGCAGCTACTCCCCACTTTTTCGACACAGGAAAAGCAATGGAGATATGGTGTATTCCCCCGGTACTGCTATTTGCGGTATATTTTTGTAGATACTGATCGTATCCTGCAAACGTTGTGGATGAGCCCTGCACACCAAAGTCAAAAATAAACGACATAGAATCCTGCGCTGAGTATGATGCAGGGTTAAGGTAGTTTATTGCGTAAGGATTTCTAATTACTTGCGATATTCCACCCATCCCCAGGTTTTGGGTAAAACCCTGATTTGAAATAATTCCTACTCCAAAACGAGAATATGGGGAATAAGTGTTTAAGTTCTGAGAGTAAACTGTTAAAGCCAAGAAACTAAAGGCCAGTACTGTTAACGTTCTTTTTATTTTATACATTGAATTCTAGTATTCTGTTTAAACCTACAATCATTAAATTTTGGTTCACAAAGATGCTATTTTTTAACTTATTAGCAAAGAAATTTGAATCTCCTCCTGTTAAAAGAACGTAAATTGATGGAAATTTAGTCTTAATCTCGGAAATATAGTTATCGACTTCGGCTACTACGCCGTTTAAAATTCCGGAGTAGATACAATCGTTCGTGTTTGTACCAATTAAAGGGTATGTTTCATTCTTTTCAAGGTATGGAAGTTTGGAAGTATGGTCGTTAAGCGATTTAAACCGGAGTGATATTCCGGGAGAGATTGCACCTCCTAAGTAAATTCCTTCCGATGTAATTGTTTCGTAAGTTATTGCAGTGCCGGCATCAATAACTAGAATGTCTTTTTGAGGATAGAGATAGTTGGCTCCAACGCAAACCGCAATTCTATCGTAGCCCAAAGTTTTAGGTGTAGAGTATTGATTTTTTATGGGGATTTTTGTGTCTCGATCAAGTACAATGGTTTTGCAACAATCTTTAAGGTGGTTGATTGCGTCCTCATTAGCCAGCCCTACGATAGATACAATAGATTTCAGAACAGAGTATTTGTTTAAAATTTCGTCAACATCTTTAATGTTCAGGTTGTTGTATCTATTGGAATAAACAATATTGTTGTTGCTTACAACTGCTAATTTGGTAAGGGTGTTTCCAACGTCAATAATTAGGTTCACTTTGAATTTTGTTTAAAATTGAAGTGGTTACAAAAATATCAAATTTTAATTGATTGAACTGCTGATTTGTTGCAATTGATAAATTGCTTCGTCAATATTCTTGATATTTGTTACGGTTAGCGATAGTTTCTCCTTTCCCTCTTTAATTTTGAATCGAGTGGGATTACGTTGAATGTACTGCATTATCTGCATAAAGATACTTGAACGGTAGTATGAGGATATTTGGTTTGAGATAAAATATCCAAATAACATCTCGTTTTTAAGGATGATTTTTTCAAAGCCTAACGATACCGCAAGCCAACGTAGTTGAACAATACTTAGTAAATCTTCCACTTGGGCGGGGAGCGTACCAAATCTATCGCGCAGCTCAGTTTTAAATTTATCCAATTCTTCGGACTTGCTAATATTATCGAGTTCTCGGTAAAGTTTTATTCTTTCGGCAGTGTTGGAAACATAGGAGTCGGGTAGAAGTATCTCCATGTCCGTTTCTATATGACAATCGGTTGTGCCGGGTTTCCATTCCTTAGGATGTTCGTGAGTTGGGTCAGATTTGTATAGTTCCTTGAATTCCGTTTCTCTCAGCTCCTCAAGCGCTTCATCCAGAATTCTTTGGTATGTTTCAAAACCAATATCGGCAATAAACCCACTTTGCTCGCCACCGAGCAAGTTGCCAGCACCTCGTATATCCAAGTCTTGCATAGCAATGCTAAAACCGCTTCCAAGTTCTGAGAACTCTTCAATCGCTTTTAATCTTCTTCTTGCATCGTTGGTGAGAGTTTCTAATGG
>WBUV01000119.1 GCA_008933525.1 Bacteroidales bacterium
GTTATAACGGAACCATCGGTCGAGGCTTTTTTGCCGACAAGAATGCTGGTGCAGATTTCGCCAAAGTAGGGATCGTTTACCTGATCGAAAATGCTCTGTGCAATTGCTTCCTGACCTAAAGCGGCAGAGAGAAAGATGAATAGTGCTATTAGTCTAGTCATAAAGATTGGTTTGTTTAGAAGTTCTAATCTACAATAATTTATCTCAACTTAAAATTGTTAATATTGGATTCATTTCATATTAATTGGATTAATTCGCATATAAAGAATAAAATGAAATTGTTGATAATGGCCTGATTTGTTTGTTTTTAATGTAGTTTTTAGATATTTTAATAAACTTGTAATTATACAAAATTTCTTTTTCTGCAAACATGCAAATGGTGTAATGGAAAAAATGAAAGGTCAACCATTTTGGCTGACCTTTCATTTTTCTATAGTTCTTATTGATTACGGCATACGTGTTTGATTAAAATTAACATCGGCAATTTCTCTGATGTATAGTTGGTATGTTCCATTATACTTGCTGAGAATAGCATAAATTGTTCCGCTTGTACTTGGTAGCGTTGTGCTAGCAAAATTAGCGAAATTGCTAGTTCTAACAATTATTGTATTTCCAACATTATCTTCCAATGTGCGATTTGTGGTAGTTGTCGTTGCATAAGTTTTTCCAAGGTCTGTATCGATAAACTGAACATTTTGCAGTTTAACTAATTTTGCGAGCATACTATCGTTAATTCCAGAAATAGTAGTCTCAACTGGTGTTACGGTTTCTGTACCATCAGTAAAAACCTTATTATTAAACTCTGTAGCCTCAATTCTTCCAAAACTTCCATTGTAAAGCCCACCAAGTTGAATTACCCCTCCGTAGGTTCCAAGATACATTCCATTACACTTAACAATAACTTTTGTTCCAACAGGATAGCTCTGATAAAGATTGGTGACATTAACTTTAAACTCTATGCCCGCAGTTCCGTCATCAATGAATAGTTGTTTATATAAATTTCCGGAGATATCGTTTCCAACAATTACACCTTCAATAATGACGTCTTGGGTAATCTGCATAGTGCCTGACGTATACATTGCCTTCAGCTCTGCTATAGTCGTGTTTACGTTTGGTAGTTGAATCTCGAAACGAGGTTGTCTTAGTTGAACATCGCTCAAACTTCTAATGTAAAGTTGATAATCCGATCCATATTTCGATAACACTGCTGTAATGCTTCCACTTCCGTTTGGAAGTTGGTTGGAAGCAAAGTCAGCAAAACTGCTGGTTCTTACAATGATCTTTGCCCCATTAATGTCCTGGATATTTCTGTTTGTTGTGCTCGATCCTGCATAAGTTAACCCCAGTTCTGACGATACAAACTGAACCCCAGGCAATGTTATGATCTTTCCAATCAAATTGTCATTAATTTCAGCAATATTGGTTTCAATAGGAGTAACGTCAAGACCCGATTCAACTATAAATACCTTATTATAGAATTCTGTTGAAGATAGCCTGCCAATTGAACCATTATAAACGCCACCAAGCTGAATTACGCCACCATATTTACCAAGATATAGTCCGCGACAATTTATAACAACTTTGGTTCCAACAGGGAAGTCGGTGTATAAGCCCGCCATGTCAATTTTTAGTTCAATAGCCCCTGATTCGTCTTCAATGAATAATTGTTTGTAAAGATTGCCAGTTTTATCATTAGCATTTACAACGGCATCTATCACAATGTCTTGGTTTACCTGAACCAGATTAGATGTGCAAAGTGCTTTTAATTCAGCAATTGTTTTATTTGGGGTTGGTGCTTGCGCTCCAAATCGTGGATCGTTAAACTGTACATCGTTCAAGTCGCGAATGTAAAGTTGATAAGTACCATCGTAAACACCAAGTACTCCGGTTATAGAACCGCTTCCTGCAGGTACTTTCTCACTTATGAATTTTGAATATCCACTCGTTCTTAGAATTATCTGTCGGCCATACTTGTCAACCAATATTCTATTCGTATTCACACCCGGTAAACTATAAGTTGCTGCTGAGTTCCAGAACTGTACACTGTCAATTTTGATTAATTTTTGAACATGCGATGTGTTAATCTCGTTGATTTTAAGTGTTGTTGGGGTTAGGTTTACCCTTCTTCCAGAACGTTGCACATACTTAGGTAGATTACTAAGGTCAACTCCAGTAACCTTTAACGTACCAGCATCGGTGTATCCCAGTCCAACTTGATAGGTTCCCCTGTAATTGTCAAGAGCCATGCTGTTGACTTTAACAAGAACTTTTTTGCCTGGTTTTAGTCCATAAGTAACGTAGAGTTCGCTAGCATTAACTTTTAAATCAATGCCGCCTGTTTCATCCATAATTGTTACAGTTTCGTAGAAGTTTCCAGCGGAATCGCACGAAACTACATAACCTTCAAATATTATTGAGGAGTCGGCTGCACCTTGTGCTAAAATTGCATCCCAAAAAGAGTTAGTGGCTAATTTTTTTACTAGACCAGCAACCCTTGCCGGATTATTTGCACTGTTGAACAAATCCTTTACCTGGGCTATTGAAACGGTTTTTACCCATGATGAGGTGTCTTCCATTGGAGGAACTCTGTCAAAATCCTCTTTAACACATCCCGAGGGAACTATAAGTAACCCAAGAAGAGCAATTGATGCTATAAGGGTTAGTATTTTCTTTGTCATATTTCTTTCCTCCAAAGGTTAGTTCTGAAATCTTGCGTTTGTAAAATTGATATCGGCTAAATCTCTAACAATTAGTTGGTAAGTGCCATTGTAGTATGTTAGAATACCCGTGATTGTACCATTTTTTGTATTAATTGTTTCGCCAGCAAATTTTGAAAAACCACTAGTTCTAAGTACAACGGCACTTGTGTAGGTTTGACTATTAGTTATTATTGCATGGTTTATGGTTACTTTATTCACGTAGTCGGCGTAAGTGTAGGTTTTTCCTGTTACTGGCGACAGCGTATCTTTAATCTGTGTATTATTAAACTGAACTAATCGGCCAATGTTCATTGGGTTAAGCAAGCTAGGAGTCATTGCTAAAGGAGTTCGTTCATTAATTGAATTTCCTTTTTTAAACACATGCTTTTTTATTATAACATCACCTTCAAGTCCACTAATTTCCCAAACACCATTATTCCGATATTTTGAGCCAAGTTGAATTTGTCCACCATAATCGCCTAAATACATGTCGTTACAGTAAACCACTACTTTTTGTCCACGTTTGTAGTCGTTGTACAAAGTGGTTTTGTTTAGCTTAACCTCAATGGCTCCTGTTCCATCTTCAATAAAAATACTTTTATAGAAGTTTCCCTCTTTGTCGTCCGAAATTACGGTGCCTTCAATAATTATTGAATCGCGCAGGTAAAAACTGGTGTCAGAGAGTTTGTATAGTTCTCCGGGGTAGATCGATTTCAACTCTGCAATAGTTGTATTGGCATTTATTGAGGTCGAATCAACCCTTGGTTCAATGTCGTCGTAGGTAAAATCTACACAGCTTGGCATTGTCAAAACTGCACCTGCTGTAATTATTATCCCTGCAATTATATATTTTATTTTATTCATGGTATTTATAAGATATGGAATTGTTAGAATCTTAAACCTAATATCACGTAGTAAGTACGACCATAAGCGTAAAAGAACTTAGGTGGGAAGTTATTTGAGGTTTGCTCCGAAATCGAATAACGAGCTTGCTCAAATCCTCCTGTTTTAAAATCTGTTTTGTCTAACAGATTCGCTACTTGAAAGTTTAGGTTAATGAAGTAATTTTTTACTCTCCACGATTTACCTATGTTTGCATCAACTAAATATGCCGACTCAACCTTAGGTTGACGAGTAATTTCTGCGCGGCGTGGGTCGTTTTCTTCCAAACCAACAAGTGCTTCGGCTGTGCGCTTCCCTGGTGCAAAATCTATGTATGAATCGTTGAAGTAGTTGAAAGTTGCACCAAAGAACCAGTATTTAGGTGAAGCATATCTAATTCCAAGCGATGCTGCAGTTTGTGGAGTGTTAGGAATATAGAAATTTTCAATGTAAACCACCTGGTCGGCAGCAAGAACTGAACCTAGATTATCTTGAGTAACAGTAGCCAACGGGCGAGATGAGTATTGGTATGAGCCAATTGCAGCAGCAGCATTAACAGTGATAGTTGGTGAAACCTTTATTTCGGCGCCAAACTCAAATCCTTTGTGAACTTTATCGATATTCCTCATAGTGTAGTTCACAAAAGTACGATAAGTGTCATCGTAGAACGATTTTAACTCAGTTTGATCCATAAACTTGGTATAGTAAGCCGTTGCACGTGCTTTAATATATGGTGTGCGTATATTGTAGTTCAAATCTGCACTAGCAATTTTCTCGCTTCCAAGTCCAGGAATTACAAAGTTCGATGTACGAGGAGATATGTATGAATTCCTGAAGAATGGAGCACGGGTCAAGAATGCAACATTTCCATCAAGATAGTGACGTCCAGTGATCTTCCATGTGGCTCCACCTTTTACACCGTAATTATCAAACTGCTGTTTTTTTGAATCTCCTTTGGAATCATTCGGGAAACGACCATTTCGCATATCACCAGTTCTCCAGAATTCAGTATAACTTGCGTTAACTCCAAAGTAGTAATCAAATCTGTTTTGAATGTAATTGGCCACAGCCCACAAGTTTCCACTGTTAACATTGGCAGTGTAATCGTAGCCAAATTTGTCGCCCTCCTTAACCATTCTGTTCGGATTGTCCAAGTCATTTTGAGCAAGATCTGGATTGTTAAAGAAATCGCGTTCGATAAATTGGTCAATATCCAACCAATATGCACCCCCTAATAGATCATCAATTACCTTATAGTTTCTTCCTTTGTAAATAGACATATCGATACCACCATTTACCTTCATAGCAGGAATTGGATTCCATGTAGCAATTGTAGAATATGTGAATTGGCGAGAGTCAGTTATTCTATTCTCAACAATATATTTCGATCGAAAATCAGGGCTATTGTAGTTAGTTTGGTAAAGGTAATCCCAGTTTATTTGACTAACAGTGGGGTCGTTTGCAAAAGCATCGGCAAGTTCTTGCATAACAATAGTATCTGAATCTACCCAGTAGTTGGGAAGTTTTCTGTAATAATCTGGTCTTGGATCTTGAGCGTCGTACCAGTTAAGCGAAGTGGTTTGGTAAGTTCCAAAAGAGTAACCAAGAGTGTTGGTTATTTTCAGATTTGGGTTAATCTCCCAGAAATGGTTTAGGATAAATGTAGGTTCTTGCTGAAAACGTACCCTAGCATTTCGTTTCTCTCCATTCTGGAAGCCCCAGTTTGGATTGTAGAAATTAGAACCTGCTAAAATGTGTGCTTCTTCAGTTGATAATCCTTGCATTCCTCTTTTTGTAGGAGCATTAAATGTTGTAAATGCTACTGAATGGTTGCTGTTGAACTTCTTCTCCAGGCCGATAAAATAAGCCCAAGCATCGTAGTTTGTGCCCTCAACATAACCTTCGTTTGCCCATCTGCGGGAGCCGCTTATTGTGAAAGCTGTTCCGTTTTCCATCAGCCCGGTAGAATGTGTAAACATGAGTCTGTTCGTATATGTACGGTTTGTTGCTGCGTACGAAACTCTTGTCCCTTTTCTTTGTTGCGATGCTCTTGTGTTGATGTAAGTTGCGCCTCCAAGTCCTCCGAACGAAAAGTCAGCAGGTGTAATGCCATTCCTCGATTCACGATTCCGGGTAACATCATTTAACCCGCCCCACGAACTCCATGCCGCAAAACCACTTTCTGGATCATTTACGGGCACTCCATTCATGTAAAGCAATGAGTAATCGGAATCGTATCCTCTTACTTGGAAACGTGCAGGGCTGAACGAAAATGATACTGCAGAATTAAAAGCATCCTGCGACGATTGAAGAAGTCCGGATATTGATTGGTCGCCACCAACCGATTCAAGGTCATCCGACGAAACAGTAACCTCTCCAAAGGTTAAGTTCTGTCCATCATCAACCAAGGATCGAGATAATGAAACCTCTGGTAAAACCATGCCTTCAGTGATCTCCAGTTCAACCTCGTAGGTTTTAAACCCAGTTAGAATATAATCTATTACATATTTGCCAGAAGGAATTCCTTCGAGAGTGAATTCTCCTTTAGCATTGGTAGTAGTGGCCAAATTTGTTCCAACAACCTGAACCGTTACCCCTGGTAGCGGATTGCCGGTGTCCGAATCTTTGACAGTCCCTTTTATTGGACTCTGAGCAATTGCACTGGAAATACTAAGTGTTAGTATTACCAGAAACGATAATAAAAAACGCCTCATTTACAACTATTTTATTGATTTATTGTTTCTAAATTCTTATATTACGTTTAGCACAAAATTAGGATGCAAAAAAATAACTTTTTTACCAACTTTGTATCTTTTTTAGCACTTTTTTTCCGGATATAATTATATTTGTGCGGTTATTTATCCTAAGAATATTTAAATATGTATAAATTAATTCTACACAAATCTTTGATTGCGTTGTGCTTATTCTTTATAATAGGCGTTGTTAATGCGCAGGAAAAGAAACAATACAAAGTGAGCAGTATTGGTTTCTATAATCTTGAGAATCTTTTTGATACCATTCCTGGTCCAAACGATACTGAGTTTACGCCTGAAGGCGCGAATAAGTTCACCTCGGAACGCTACTGGCATAAGCAGAACAATATGGCCGAGGTTATCTCTCAAATTGGCTCGGAAATGTTTCCTGGAGGACCTGCAATTCTTGGTGTTTGCGAAATAGAGAATAGGTCTGTTCTGGAGGATCTCATTGTGAATCCTAAGTTAAAAGCTTCGAACTATGCCATTGTTCATTACGATTCACCTGACAGGAGAGGGGTGGATGTTGGTTTGATATACAGACCAGAATTTTTCAAGGTTATTTCGTCGCGCTCCGTATTTTTAAGCATGCCGGAAAATCCTTTTTTTAGAACCCGCGATCAACTTGTAGTTAGTGGTTTGCTGGATGGTGAGATGATTCACGTGATTGTTAATCACTGGCCTTCGCGTAGTGGTGGTGAAAAACGTAGTATGCCATCGAGAATGGCTGCAGCCAAACTTACCAAATCTATTGTCGATTCCCTTCAGAGGGTCGATCCTGCAGCTAAAATAGTAATCATGGGTGACCTGAATGATGATCCTGATAGCAAGAGTATTGTTAAGGGCTTGGGAGCTAAAAACGAATCTAGAAGTTTGAAATCGGGAGAGCTTTTCAACGCAATGGCTCCACTTTATAGGGATGGCATTGGAACTTTAGCCTACCGGGATTCTTGGAATCTTTTTGATAACATAATAATCACTCAGTCGCTTATCAACGAAAATAAGTCGAGTTGGGTTTTCTTCAAGGCTAAGGTTTTTAATAAACCTTTTTTACAGCAAAGTAGTGGTCAGTTTGCGGGATACCCTTTCCGTACCTACGTTGGAAATACTTTTACTGGCGGTTACTCAGATCACTTTCCGGTGTACATATTTTTAATTAAGGAGAAATAGACATTTTATTGAATAAAAAAGGGCCGCACAATTTTATTGTAGCGACCCTTTTCATTTTCTGCAGATATATCTAGTTAATCTTTTTCTCGCTCGTTTAGCACACTATTCCCGTATTCTTTTACCCGCTCCAAATCGTCAGGGGTGTCAACGGCTAAGGTTTCCAAATTGGTTTCAACTACTTTTATTCTGTATCCATTTTCTATCCATCTTAATTGCTCTAACGATTCTGCAATTTCCAATGATGATTGTGGAAGTAATGTAATCTCTTTTAAAACTGAAGCCCGGTAGGCATAAAGGCCAATATGCTTAAAGTATTTCCTAAAGTATTTCCAATCCTCCTTTTCTTTCCCCCTCACAAATGGAATAGCATTTCTGCTAAAATATATGGCTTCGCTTTTGCTATTTATAATAACTTTTGGTGAGTTTGGGTTGAAGATGTCTTCGTTTGGTCCAAATGTTTTAACAAGAGTTGCTATTTGAACACTATCATCGGAGAAACATCCTGCAACTTTTTGTAGCTGCTGAGCCTGAATAAACGGTTCATCGCCCTGAATATTTACAACAACATCAAATTTAATTGAAGTTGATTCCTGGATTTTATCTAGTGCTTCGGAACATCTATCAGTCCCACTTTGATGACTTTCCGAAGTCATTACTACTTTGCCGCCAAATTTCTTAACAGCATCAGCTATCCTTATGTCGTCGGTTGCAACGTATGTATGTTCGAATACTTCCGATGCACGCTGGAAAACCCATTGAATCATTGGTTTGCCGGCTATCAAGGCTAGTGGTTTCCCTGGGAAACGGGTTGATGCATAACGGGCAGGTATTATTC
>WBUV01000120.1 GCA_008933525.1 Bacteroidales bacterium
TTAGCTGTGGACCATATCGCCATTTCGTCAATTAGTCCTTCATAACTTTCGTAATTGGTAGAATGGTCACGCCCAATAAAAAGATTTACTGACGATGATGTTATATTGCCAGTTGTACTTTTTGATGCTACCAAAACGCCTGAAATATAAATACTTTGCGTTGTACCGTTATAAGTGCCGCAAATATGGCTCCAGCAGTTGATTGGCAGAATGCCCGATGTTGTTTTGACTTCGCTCCAGCTACCTCCAATATATAGTCCAAAGCACAATTCCCCCTGGCTATTAAGGTACATTCTATATCCGCCATCGAGTGCCACGTTCTCTTTTTGAAAAATGCCTCCACTATAACGAGTTGGGTTAACCCATGCCTCCAATGTAATTTGGTTGCCAGTAATATTAAAAAGCGCATTATTACCACAATCGGCATATGATCGACAACTTTCATATTCCATACAATACTCACCAACTAAGGCATTGCCAAATCGCTTAACATCATTCCATTTTAGTAAGAATTTATTTTTTACAATGCTAGCCATTAAGTTGGTAACATGGTTTTTAGGTGCCGATTTTACCAAACTAATTTGGGCTGTAGAAGCATTTGTTGTATTATAATTAACTCTATTACCTCCATTAGTATAGGCAAATACTTTAAAGTAATAGGTTGTTGATGCTTTGGCATTTTTCCATCCGCTAAAAAATTGTTTGCCTGCTAATACCTTAACTATTCCCGATCCATCCGATAAGTCATTGTCCTGAGTTAAAAAAATATCATCTGTAGGTGGGGTAAATGAATTCGTTTCCGATGCCATTATCACGTATCCATCAGGTATAACTGCGCCTACAGCATCATTCCATGTTAACATTATATTCTCGGCAGCATTCTGAACTGTTAAGTTTGAACATTGACCGGTTGGCTCAGCCTTAGTGGCAATTGGCGTAAAAGTATATTTTTGGTTATCGTTTGGCATTCCTGGAAAATGATGACCCTCGAACTCGGTACTTGCAATTGCATTAGCATCAAAACTACTAACCGCCAAGTAATCGCCTATACTATTAAATGCCAAACCTATTGATGCTTGCAAATCATACTGATGAAAATATTCCTCCACCGTTAAATAATGCATTTCAATTTTATTCGAAGTTTCATAGAGTTTAACTTGAAAACAAATATCGTTATTGGTATACCAATGAAATGTACTGTAATACCATTCAAATGTAAATACCCGGCTTGGAGATGTTCCTGTTGTGGAGTAACGCTGGGTTGCCATTGATTTCCATGATATTCCATTGTCATAATACAATGCTCCAATCAAAGGTCGTAATGGAGTATTTGTAAGGTTTCCTTCTCTCCAACTTTCTGCCATTGTTGCATTAATGCTGGTGTTGAAAGATAGCCAGCCAAATTTTGATGCAATTACTTGAGAATAATCAACCCCATTGAAATTGAAATTAAAACCAATATTTATTGGAGTACTAATAGGTGATACATCAATAGTCGTTCCAGTTATTGGAGTATACGGAGTTGTAGATGTTGTAAAAGTATAATTGCTTTGCGAAAAAGCGGAGAGTTGAAGGGCTGTAAGTAGTATAAACCCTATTCGGCGAATAATTGAACTCAACTGTAGCATATTGTTATTGTGATTTGTGCAGATTATTTTGGATAACAAAATTAGATCTTGAATTACATCTACTTTTATCAATCCATACAATCTGATTTGCAAATCGACAAAAACAATATTTTTTGACAAAAAACTAAGAGCCCTTTTTCTTTCTCCAAACTAGTGGCGATTCGCCAGTAATTAGTTTAAATTGGCGGCTGAAGTTGGCCTGTTCGGTATAGCCAACCATTTCGGATACTTGAAGGATAGTAAATTCAGGATTGTTGATTAGTAAATTCTTGGCATCTTCAATCCGCATTCGGTTAATCCAGCTATTGAAGTTTACACCTTCCTCCCGATTAATGAAATTAGATAGTGTTGTTCGTCCAATCTGAAGCTTAAAGGCTAAATCTTCTATGGTGATACCTGTTTCGCGGTAGTATTTATTTTCAAAGATTTGTTGCTTGTAGTATTGCCAGTCTGTTCGGACTTTCAATCTATTGTTGCTTTTTGTGCTTTCTTGTAATGCTGGAGTTATTGCAGGTTCAATAATGCTGAAAACCTTGTCGTACTTAATGTACTCTTGGGCAAAACCAAAGTAGAATATAGAGAAAATCACAGTGATAATCCAATCGTAGTGCATTGGCAGGAAACTAGAGATGAGTGCTGTAACCCCAACGAATAATGCGGAGTAGAATGCTACACGTACCCAGCTTAGTTTTAGCTGATATACATCGGAAAAATAGTCCAATAATTCATTATCGTAATTTTTAACCTCTCTTAAAAAAAGATGAGTATAATAAATTAGCTGAAATAGGTAGTAGCCAAGGAATAGTAGTCTAATCCAAAGTGTTGGATTGTTGATGTGATCTAAAACTTCGCGGATTGATGTTAAACGTGGTTCATCATAAATCACTACAGATACTGTGTAAAGAGCTATAAATACAATATAGGGAATAGTATGGCGTATAACATTCTTTAGTTTTACGAAGTTTGGGTTAACAAGCGTGATTAATGTAAAAGTGAATAGCAATGCTTGGGTTGAGGATATTATTATGCTAATGAAGGTGAAGTATTCGCGGGAGTTATCGGCTAATTTAAATACAAGTACAGCAGCAGTCAGAAGTCCCATTGCAAAATACGCACTCGATAACACTTTCAGGGATATTCGGTAACTTCTTAAACCTTCTTTTCGGGGAATATGCAACGATAGGAAAGAAGTTCCCATTATTAGGCAAACCAACGCAAAAACGGAATTCGATAAAAAATGAAAATTCGAAGCCATAAAACCAATCAACAAAAATTGCACCTATCTATTTTGCTAATATAGTTAAGCAGAGGTTAATAAACAATGTATTTTGATAAATTATTAGCGAAACTTTTATTGGTTCAAAGATTTGATATATAGCTTATTGTGAAAACGTGTTGAAAAAGTAGCATTGTTTTTTTGTGTGCATAGAGGGTTGATTAAGTTAATTCTTCATTGTGTTTTTGTTGATTTAATACCTTTTTTGTACGAATTGATAAAGATAATTTGGTAAAACATCACCTAATTTGCTTTACCATAAATAGCTTTCTTAAAATTATTGAAAAATGAGATTAGATAGACTTGTTAGGCTTTTGGGTTGCTTTGTTGCTGGAAGTTTGATTTCGAGCAATGCATTTTGTCAGGGTATAACTATTCCTGAGATTTACAATGCATACCCAGCAAAGAATAGGGTTACTCTTTTCGATGAGGAGTTTACCAACAACAAGAATAGTTGGTATTTGGGTATCAAGGAGAACGTTTGGTTTCAGAATTTACAGGAGGGCACTTTATTCTTTCAATCATATGAGGATGTTCCCAAGGAGGATTTTAAGGAGGTTTTTATAGACCAGAGTAAAGATTTCGAAATTGAGTTGAAAATTCGTCTCGACAAAGGAATTCAGAATAAGTTTAATGGTTTGCAGTGGGGTAAATCATCTGTTGAAAATAAGCAGTTCGATTTTTTCTTCAACGGACAGGGGCAGTTCACCATCGATAAGTTTGTGAATGGCACATTTACCGATTTTGTCCCTACAAAATCAACAAAACTTATCAATAATTACACATATAACACATTAACTGTTCGAAAAGTAGGAGCAAAGTACTATTTCTTTTTAAACCAGCAGTTAGTGCACACAATGCCTTTTGAACCATTTTTTGGCAATGGCATTGGTTTTCAGGTTGCCGAAAAGTCATCGGTGCAGATTGATTACCTGAAAGTATGGAAACTTACTTCCGATAGTAATGTTCAATTACCAAGTATCGAAATTAAAAACGAAAACTTTACATCAAAATCGGGCACTATAGCACCAGGTGAGTCTGTAAAGTTGAACTTTTCTGTACTGAATAAATCCAAGGAGGATGCAAATAACATCAAGTTGATATATGGCCTTCCTGCAAATGTTTTACTTCTGGAGAGCCAAACCAACATGCAGCTAAAAGCAGGCGAGCAAAAGGATATTGAATTGTTATTCTACATCAATAAAGGTGTAGAGTTAACCGAATTAACACTAAAAATGAAGGTTGAAGGTGTTCAACTTGATGGGGATAGCGTTAAGTCTTTTACCGCATCGCTCAATAAGCCAGTGCAAATTGCCGAGGTTCAAAATGTAGAGGATTACTCGTTGTACCGTGGAAGTAACGACCCTCTTAAGGGACTCAAGGCATCAAAAGCAATTCAGGAAGTTTCCGTTGGACGATACTTTGCGTTGATTATTGGAATTGATAGTTATACTGGCGATTGGAAGCCTTTACGCAATGCAGTTAACGATGCAAAGGCAGTTGCAGAGCAACTTAGCAATAGGTATGAATTTCAGTCTGTCAGGACTCTTTATAACGAGCAAGCAACCCGCACTAATATCTTGAAAGAATACGAGTGGTTAATGGCAAATGTAAGGGAAAATGACAATCTGCTAATTTTCTATTCAGGTCACGGCGATTACAATGAAACAATCCAAAAAGGATTTTGGGTGCCTGTTGATGCCACAAGTAGTTCCATTTCTGGGTTAATTTCAAATACCGATATACAGGCATTCCTAAGCGGAATCAAATCTAAACATACATTCCTAATTGCCGATGCTTGCTTCAGTGGCGATATTTTTAGGGGAAAAACCCTTACAATTCCATACGAAAACTCGTTTAAGTACTACAACCAGATCTACTCAAAGCCTTCAAGAACCGCACTAACCTCTGGTGGAGTTGAACCGGTTATGGATGGAGGAAAGGATGGTCACTCTGTATTTACATATTATTTGCTTAAGTCTTTAACTACTAATCAGAATCAGTTTTTTGATGCAAGCCAACTTTTCAACGATTTAAAGATTGCCGTGGTAAATAACTCCAACCAAACTCCTATGTTTAGTCCAATTGTAAATACGGGTGATGAGGGCGGACAGTTTATCTTTATTCGTAAACAAAATCAATAGTCAACGGTGAAACGATTTCTGTTTTTTATATCAATTCTTTCCCTGTTTTTTAGTGACTATAAAGCCTATAGTCAACTCTACAACTTCACCAATTATGGGTTGGAGCAGGGGCTGCCTCAGTCAACAGTATATTCAACCTGTCAGGATAGTCGTGGTTACTTATGGATTGGAACCGAAAGCGGAGTGGCCCGATTTAATGGCTATCAGTTTGTAGTTTTCGATAAAAGTTCTGGGTTGCCCGGTAATTTCGTTCGTTCAGTGGTAGAAGGGGCCGATGGAAATATTTGGGTTGGTACCGATAATGGGGTTGGTGTTTTTAATGGGAAAGAATGGAAAACTATAACTGCCAAGGATGGTTTAAAGGGTAGTGTAGTTACAAAACTCTCTCAGGATAGGGATGGAAAAATGTGGGTTGCCACTAACGATTCAGGCCTGAATTTAGTTAGTTTCCGGGGCGATAGTATTTCCATAAATTACATAAATGAGAGAAATGGGCTAACATCAAATTTCGTTCTCGATATTCTGCATAGTTCCGATGGTTCTACTTGGATTGCAATGATTGGGGGTGCTAACATCATTTCATTTATCGATGGTAAGCCCAAAGTTCTGAAACTTGAATCTGTTGCGTCAATTCCAAGTAACCTTTTTTCGTGTATTGCCGAGGATGATAATGGTCGTATTTGGCTGGGAACTCTAGATGCAGGTGCCTTTCTTCTAAACAAAAAGAATAATAAATTCACAGTTACACCATTTGGCGAGCAAAAGGGAATCTCTGACTCCAGAATTTGGGATATATACTGCGATGTAGATAATCAGGTATGGTTTGGAACCAACGATAATGGGCTTTACTATTTGAAGGATAATACACTGCTTAATATATCAACTAGGAATGGATTGCCCGGAAACCTTGTGTTGAGTATTAATCGCGATAAGAATAGAAACCTTTGGATTGGTTCAATGAACGGTCTTTCTTTATTTCAGGGATTCCATTTAGTTCATTTTACCCTCGATGATGGTTTGCCTGGCAAACAGGTGCTTGCATTAAAGGCTAACACAGATAATACCCTTTGGGTTGGTGGCGATGGAAAAGGTCTTGCTAAGGTTAGTGTGCGAAACAATAAGTTAACCTCCTCATTTTTCGGCACTAGCAGCGGTTTCACCAGTACTCAGGTTACATCTGTTGATGTCGACAATCAAGGCCGCTTGATTGTTGGAACCCGTGGCGATGGAATAGCAATTAAGCAAGCCTATAATTTTAAGTATTTAACCAACTACGATGGTTTAGCCGACGATAACATCAATTGTGTTTACTGGAATAGATTGGGCTCAATATATGCTGGAACTGATGTTGGTTACAACGAAATCAAAAGTGATAAAATTTATACGATAAACGAGGAGAATGGACTTATTCACCCTGAGGTGCAGACGGTAATTTCCGATTTAAACGGAAGCATTTGGATGGGAACTTTAGGTGGCTTAGCAAACTTTCATCCTGTTACTTGGAACTATAGAGACTTCAATGAGGCCGAGGGTTTGACTGATTTACGAATACACGCTCTTGCCGTAGACAAACTCAATCAAATTTACATTGGAACAACCAGCGGAATTTTTAGGTATAATTCAAAGGCTGATACTATTGTTCCATTATTAAACAAGGAGTTAAATGCCAAAACTGTTAACTCGCTTATCTTTTACGACGATACAGTTCTTGTTGCTGGTACAACTCTAGGTTTCAATAAAATATATTTCGATAAAAAATTTGAAAAGCCTTTAAAAATAAATTGTTACGACAAATCCAATGGTTTCAAGTTTAGTGAAACAAATATTAATTCTATTTGTAAGGATTTGAGCAACAGTATTTGGATTGGAACAGTAAGCGGTTTAACTCGTTACCAATCAGAGTTGGAAGATACTGCCAAGGTAATGCCTGTCATTCATATTACAGGGATCAGGCTTTCGTTCGAAAAAGTTGATTGGGAATCTATTAGTCAAGTAACTTCGAGGTGGTTCGGTGTTCCCGACCAGTTAAAATTAAAATATTATCAGAATCATATTACTTTCGATTACGATGGTATCTTTTTGTCGAATCCAGAGAAGGTCAGGTATAGGTATAAACTGGAGCCATTCGAGAAAAATTGGTCGCCATCAACAAATAGTCGAAATGTAACATATCCTGGCCTAAACGATGGGAAGTACACATTTTACCTAAGCGCCAGTTTCGATGGTGTTAATTGGTCTGAACCCATAATTTATAAGTTGATTATTTTACCTCCATTCTGGAAAACACTTTGGTTCTATATTGTCTGTGTTATTGGCTTTATAGTAGTTCTGATATTTTTTATTCGGTATCGTGAACGTAAACTAAGGAAGGAAAAAGAATATCTAGAGCAGGTTGTAAAGGAACGTACTGCTGAGGTTGTTGCTCAGAAGGAGCACATTGAGGAACAGAACGAGGAAATTACTGCAAGTATAACCTATGCGCGTAGAATTCAGCAGGCAGTATTGCCCAGTTTTGAGATTTTATCAGAGAATACAAGCGATTGCTTTATTCTCTATAAGCCTCGCGATATTGTAAGTGGCGATTTTTACTGGATTGGGAAAAACGATAACCAATTAATTGTAGCAGCAGCCGATTGTACAGGGCATGGTGTTCCAGGGGCATTTATGAGTATGCTGGGAATTAGCTTCATGAATAAAATAGTAAATGAGTTGAAGGTTGATTTGCCTGAGCAGGTTCTGAATCATATGCGCACCAACGTTATTACATCGCTTAAGCAGGGAAACTATGAGGGTACCACAAAGGATGGAATGGATATGGCTCTTTGCATTTTAAATCTCGAAACTCTTGAGTTGAACTTCTCTGGTGCTTATAATCCTGCTGTAATTGTAACAAATAACGAGGCTGTAGAGCTTAAAGCTAATAGAATGCCTGTGGGTTTGCACATCAAGATGGACGATTTTACATTTGAAAAATATCAACTTAAAAAGGGCGATTGTGTTTACCTTTTCTCCGATGGTTTTCAGGATCAAATGGGAGGCCCTGAGGGACGAAAGTTTATGCGTAAAAATCTTCGAGATCTCCTGATTGCAATCAGCAGTAAACCATTTTCTGAGCAAAAGGAAGTGCTTGAAAGCACAATTGAGAATTGGCGAAAGTCATACCCTGTTAACGGAGGTGCAGAACAAATTGACGATATTTTGCTACTTGGTTTTACGGTTTAACTTCATTTTTTTCATTTCTCCATTAAGCATGCTACTTATTAAAACACTATTTCTGTTATAGCGAAAT
>WBUV01000537.1 GCA_008933525.1 Bacteroidales bacterium
TCTGCTTACCAACAATGGCGATTTGGTTAACAAGATTCTACGCGCAGGCAACAAGCACGAAAAGGAATATGTTGTAACTGTGGATAAGCCAATAACACCTGAATTTATTGAAGGAATGGCTAATGGCGTTCCTCTTTTGGGTACTATGACCAAAAAGTGTAAGGTTGAAAAGGAAACCCCATTTATTTTCCGAATTACACTAGTACAAGGATTGAATAGGCAGATTCGACGCATGTGTAGCCATTTTGGATACGAGGTTATTAAGTTAGAACGTGTCCGAATAATGAACATTACCCTAAAGGGTTTACCTCTTGGCGACTGGCGCGATTTAGACGAAAAAGAAGTTGAGGTGTTGATGAGTATGCTTGAGGGCTCAAGTTCTACACCACGTAAAGATAGGTCGTTCAGCAAGAATAAGCAAGCTCGAAAAACGAAGCAAAGCGAATACCGGGAACAGGATGATAGACCAAGGTCTAGATTTGGCAAATCGGGCAAACCAAAATTTGACAATGCCAAAAAAGCAGGAAAATTATCCTCCGAGAAATCCAAAAAGGTAGATGCTTCAAAAAGCGAAGATATTCGTGAAAGTAAAGGCTCTGCTCCAAAGAAAGGAATCGCAAGCGATAAACCAACAAGGTATGGTAAGAATAAAGGAGCAAATATTGGAAAGTCTACATCCTATAAATCGACATTAAAGAAAACTACAAAGCCAACTGGAAAACCAACCGGAAAACCAACTGGCAAAACCACTAGCAAGCCATCGGCAAAACCGAATCCCAAAATTCAAAGGAAACGGTAGAAGTATCAACAACACTATAGTTTTAAAGCATTAACGAAAACCTCAACTAAAAAATGAGGTTTTCCTCATTCATTTCTGAAAATTACATCTATAAGCCAGCATATAGGTTGATATACTTTTGCATCATACAAAGTTGTTTAACCAAATAATTAAAAATATGCAGGCAATTACATTAACATCGGTTATTCTGGCAGGTCCAGTTAGTTTTACTATAATGTTTATAGTGATGAGAATTCTGTTTAAGAAATCTCTACTCTTTAAGATAGGTATTGCAACAGGTTCTGCTATTATTCTGGTTGCGTTCGTTTCGGGTGTAATCGCAAAGCTAAGTCCAATCCATAATTTATGGGGATTCCCTTTGCAGGTTATTATTGCAGTAACGGCTTATGTTTACATCACCAAAGTGATTAAAAAACCCTTGCAGAAAATCATTTCGGGTATTGATGAGGTGAGCGATGGCAACTTAACTGTAAAGCTAGATGGGGATTTGCTACACAGAACCGATGAAATTGGCATACTGGCCAATTCAACTCAGCGGTTAACCCAAAAGCTATCCGAAGTAGTAAATCTTATCTCCATAAGCGCAACACAAGTGTCGGCAGCAGGAGAACAACTCAACTCCAACTCGCAAGATCTATCTTTAGGTGCAAACCAGCAAGCATCGTCTGTCGAGGAAATTTCAGCATCAATGGAAGAGATGACAACAAATATTCAGCAGAATAGCGAAAACTCACAGCAAACAAACTCAATATCAACTAACGCTTTCAATAAAATGGGGCGAGTTGAAGAGGCCTCTCAAAAAAGTATTGTTGCGGTGCGAAATATCGCCGATAAAATAAATATT
>WBUV01000121.1 GCA_008933525.1 Bacteroidales bacterium
GTATCTAAACAACCAGATGGTGGCAAGGCCTTGCTTTTTGAGAATACTGGGACTGAGTTTCCGGTGTTAACCAATGCAATGGGGTCGATTAAGAGGATGTGTCTTGCTTTGGGTGTTGACGATTTGGAAGATATCAGGGCTGAGATGAGCTCTCTTTTTAAGGAACTAGTTGGTCCGAAAGATGGTCTTTGGGAGAAACTTAGCACTTTGCCAAAACTTGGTAAGGTGGCCAGTTGGATGCCCTCAGTTTCGAGCGGGAAGGGTGTGTGTCAGGACGTCGTTTATATGGAACCGAATATTGATTTACTTCCTGTTTTAAAATGCTGGCCTTATGATGGTGGTAGGTTTGTTACCCTACCAATGGTAAACACAAAAGACCCACACACGAATATTCGCAATGTAGGGATGTATAGGATGCAAATATTCAATAAAGCTGAAACCGGGATGCATTGGCATCAGCATAAGGTTGGCGCTCGACATTTTGAGGAGTATAAGAGACTTGGCAAGCCTATGCCCGTTGCTGTAGCCTTGGGTGGCGACCCAGTTTATACTTACGCAGCTACTGCTCCAATGCCCGATAATTTTGATGAGTACTTACTTGCAGGTTTCCTTCGGAAAAAGAAGGTGAATTTAGTAAAATGCCTAACAGTAGATTTGGAAGTTCCTGCTGATGTTGATTTTGTGATTGAAGGTTACGTTGACCCCTCTGACGATTTGGCTTGGGAAGGTCCTTTTGGTGATCATACAGGTTTTTACTCGCTTGCCGATTGGTATCCTCGTTTCCATATCACCTGCATAACACACAGGAAGAATGCCATGTACCCTGCTACAATTGTTGGCGTTCCGCCAATGGAGGATGCATACATTGCAAAGGCAACTGAGCGAATATTCCTTGAGCCGATAAGGTTAACGATGCTTCCCGAACTAAACGATATGAACCTGCCGTTCGAGGGTGTTGCGCATAACATTGCGATTGTTAAAATTAACAATGCATATCCGGGTCATGCCTATAAGGTGATGAACGCTCTTTGGGGTGCAGGACAAATGATGTTTAATAAGTTTCTAGTGGCTTTGCCCGATAACGTTGATGTTCATAATGCACATCAAGTTATTGAGTGCATAGTAAATTCAGTTGATCCTGAGCGTGATATTCATTTTGGAAAAGGGCCTCTAGATGTGCTGGATCACTCGTCGAGCATGGCTGGATTGGGAACAAAACTATTTATTGATTCTACAATAGGAAAAGAACTAGCATCGGATTTTAGTGCAAATTATCTTGAATTTTCTGATGAAATTGAAAAGAACTTTGCAGAGGTAAAAGCCATAAACACAAAGATGATTCAGGATGGTTTCCCAATTCTATTTGTTTCCATCGATAAGTCGAAAGTTGTGACTGTAAAGGATACCTTAGAGCGGATGTTTAAGAATGAATTACTGGGAAAACTTACTGCAATTTTCGCATTAGATTTTGGTGACTCTATTGAAGACTTATCCCTTGCCCTATGGTTTGTTGCTGGAAATATTGACCCTCAGCGCGACATACATCTTATTAGCCTCGATTCTGATTTAAGAAAACGTGTAGGCTTTGATGGAACTAGAAAGGCGTATAATACCGATAATTTTAGCCGCGATTGGCCCAATGTTGTGCTAATGGATAAGAAAACCATCGAAAGAGTTGATGAGTTATGGAGCGAATTGGACTTAGGCAAGTTTATCTCATCGCCATCAATCCCTCTTCAGGGTCTTCAAGTTGGCGATGAACCTATTGTAAGGTTTGGTTTTTAATTGGCAGAAACGCATTTTTTTTATATCTTAGCCATAATCATACATCCGTTTCTGGCCTTGAAAAGAACACATTTTTTAATAAGCATTCTAATTTTTTGCAATAGTTTTATTGCAAGAAGTCAGGTTGTTAATGTTGATCTTTTTAATGCAGACAATGGTCTTCCTCAAACTAACATTAATACAATAATTCAGGATTCAACTGGTTTTTTGTGGATAGGAACACAGGATGGATTATGTAGGTACGATGGTTATCAATTTGTAATATTTACAAATAACCCAATCGATTCGTCTAGTTTAAGTAATAACTTTATTTATTCAATAGCCGACGATAATAAAGGGTATTTATGGATCGGAACTAGGTATGGGTTGAGCCGATTTGATAAAAATACCGGAAAATTCAAGAATTACTATTCCTCTGGTAATAATTTAAATTCTCTGTCGAGCAACGCGGTTTTTAAAGTGTTTGTTGACAGACAAGGGTTGGTTTGGGTAAAAACAATGGAGGCACTACATCTTTATAGTCCCGCTAAAGACCACTTTGTCCGATACCCTCATTTTAATGATGTCTTTAATATCCCCTCGGAAATTGTTGCCAATCAAATTTATGAGGACTCACAAGCACGAATCTGGATTGGTACTAAGGATGGATTAATGTTTTTCGATAAGACCCTTGGAGTTTTTAAGCGGTACTTTACCGATCCAAATAACCCAAACTCAATCATTAGTAATAGAGTTACTTCGATATTTGAAGATTCGAATGGATTATTATGGATTGGGACAGATTTAGGACTGTGTAGATTTGATTTTAAAACTCAAAAGTTTTATTCAGTAGCAAACTATTCGCACAAGAATATAACATTGAAGGGTAGTGTTATTGAGTTTATTGGAGAAGATAAGGATAAGTTTCTGTGGATAGGGACTGATAAAGGTTTTTATAAATTCTTTCAGAATGGAGAATTAGAGATTGTAGACAATTTAATTTATAATAATCAAAGAATTACCCCGGTTCACGTATCTGCAATTTTTAGAGATAAGTCAAATGTGCTTTGGATAGGAACTCAAATTGGTTTAATTAAGTGGAATCCATTTGGAGCACGTTTCAATGGATATGGAAAAGATATAACAGGTAATGCTCTTTTCTCCAATAACATAGTCTCCTCTATATTCGAGGATAATGGCGTTGTATGGATTGGTACTTGGGGATCCGGACTACATTTGTTTAACCCTGCTATCGGTTCAACTATTAAAAGTTTTAAAGCAGGTATGGTAGGTGGACTAAATAACGATTTTGTTCATTCCATCTATAAAACAAGCAATGACGAAATATTGGTTGGTACCAGAAATGGATTATTCCTTTATAATTCCAACAGGAGTGCTTTTGTGGATTATTTCGATTTTAAAGGGAAATACTCCGGCGAGATTTTCAATAACAACAGAATTTATTCAATTGACGAAGATTCCGCTGGTAATTTGTGGATTGCGACTCGTTCAGGGCTTCATGCTGTGTTTAGTAATAAGATTCGAAGTTTTTATTCGCGCAGAAGAGATTCTCTATCTATTTCGGGTAACGAAGTTTATGATGTAATGGTCGATAGTCGGGGGTATATATGGGCCGGAACCAACAATGGTTTGAGCGTAATTTCTCCTGATCTTTCCTCTGTAACTGTGTTTCAACGGCCTGCTCAATATACCGGTAAGGAGTTGATCTCTAACGAAATTCTTTGCTTGCACGAGGATCAGAATGGTTTTATATGGGTTGGAACAACCTCTGGGTTACATAAGTATAACCGACAGAGTAATAGATTTAAGCTGTATACCGACCTGCAGAACCTTCCAAATAAAGTGATAAATGCAATTGAGGAAGATGACCAAGGACGGCTCTGGATTAGCACAAACAAGGGCTTAGTTGTATTAAATCCTATCACCGATTTAGTTCGATCTTACACAACCTCCGATGGCTTACTTAGTAATGAGTTCAATATTGGCGCAAGTTTTAAATCCGATAAGGGTGATATGTTCTTTGGTTCAATTTTAGGATATAATAGTTTTAACCCCGATTCAATCCCCATAAATACAACTGTTCCAAATGTTTGTATCACCCGGATCGAAATAATTGGAAGTCAGGGTGTGGATGTGATTTATCCAAACAGTATCGATAAAATTAAAGTTCCCCAGGATTTTAAAACTTTAACCATTGAGTTTTCTGCCTTAGATTTTAATCATCCCGAAAAGAATTTGTACCGTTATCAGATGTCCGGTATGGATGATAAATGGATGGAGGTTGGACACAAAAACTCTGCAACATTTACAAACCTGGATGAAGGCACGTACTTTTTTAAAGTAATGGGTGCAAATAGCGATCAAATATGGTGTGCCGATCCTACAGTGCTGAAAATTCAAATTTCTGTTCCCCTTTGGCGATCGAGAGTTGCACTAATAATATATGGTACGTTAGTTTTTGTTTTATTGCTTTCGTGGTTCTACTATAGGAATAAGAACCTAAAAAAGATCAACAAACTCCTAAACGAAAGAGAGTTTGTGCTGGTTGAGCTCGAAAAGCAAAAGGAAGAGTTGATGTATAAAAATAAGAATATCACGGATAGTATTAACTATGCTAAACGAATTCAGGATGCAATTCTTCCACCTATCAACTCATTCAAAACGTACCTGCCCGATTCATTCATTCTCTTTATGCCGAAGGATATTGTAAGTGGTGATTTTTATTGGATAAACGAAACTAAAAACAAAACCTTCGTTGCCGTTGTGGATTGTACTGGCCATGGTGTGCCAGGTGCGTTTATGTCGATTATAGGTATTGAATTGCTTAGGAACATAACCAATATCGAAGGTGTTGATGATGCCGCTGAAATTCTGAATAGGTTGAGCATTAGTATTCATGAAACTTTTTCAGCAGGTGTCCTACTCAGTGAGGGAGGAATTAAGGTTAAGGATGGCATGGATGTGGCTTTCTGTGTTATTGATAAGGAGTACAATATTTTGCAGTTCTCAGGGGCATTTAGCAATCTATACCTGCTTCGCGATGGCAAAATAATTGAAGTAAAGGGCGATCGTTATTCGGTTGGTATGGCTTCCGATACAGGACATTTACTTTTCAGTAGCCACTACATTCCTATTCAACCCAACGATATGCTTTATATCTTTACCGATGGTTATGTCGATCAGTTTGGCGGACCCGATAGCAAAAAGTTTAAATTCCGTCGTTTTCGCCACTTATTGCTTAACATTCACAAACTACCTCTCGATCAGCAACGAAAATTACTTTATGATAGCATGATGGAGTGGAAGGGCGACAATGAGCAAGTTGATGATATTCTGATTATTGGTATTCGCCCCGATTTGAGCTGCATGTTTTAATTGATTGCTTCTCTTTACCATTGTATGAAAACTCTCATTTCCACATTCACCCTTTTTTTTCTTTTCCTTGGCTTAATTTCGGGTCAAACCGTTAGTCTCGTTTTAAGCGGAGGCGGAGCAAAAGGCTTGGCTCATATTGGTGTAATTAAAGCGCTTGAAGAGAATGGGGTTCCAATAAGCAACGTGTCCGGTACATCTATGGGGGCAATTATTGGTGGATTGTACTCCATGGGCTATTCTCCCGACGAAATGATTGCCCTATTCAAAACCAGAGACTTTAGTAATTGGAGTAAAGGGCGTATTGATAACGATTTGAGGTACAATATTAACAGTTTTACTAATAGCGATGCCGAAAACTTAAGCATTGGTTTATCTGCCGATAAAAAAGGGTTGAAACCTAAACTTTTTTCCAGTTATATTCCAACTGTTGGAATGGACATCGCCTTTGAAGAACTTTGTGCACAGGCGACGGCGGTTTCTGGTGGCGATTTCAACAGACTTTTTGTTCCCTTTAGGTGTAATGCTTCCGATGTTGTTTCAAAAAAAATGGTGTACTTCCGAAGTGGTAATTTAGGCTTGGTTATAAGGTCCTCTATGACTTTCCCTATGTACTTTAAACCAATATTTGTTGATTCTGTCCTGCTTTTCGATGGGGGAATCTACAATAATTTTCTTTGGAGAGAAAGCTTTCAAGAATTCAATCCCGATTTTATAATTGGAAGTAAGGTGGCCTCAAATTCGAAACAACCCAGCGATGAAGATCCTTTTCAGCAGGTAGAATCAATGATTGTTGGGTTAACCGATTACAGTATTCCCGATTCTATAGGCATTGTCATCGATATTCCATTTCAGGATGTTGGCTTGTTGGACTTTGAAAAGGTTGATGAGATTGTTGATGCTGGATACAACGCAACATTAACCTACATTGCCATTTTGAAGCAAAAGGTTAACACAAAAGTAGATATTGTTGAGGTCGATAATCGACGAAAGCAATTCAGAGCCAGTTTCCCTGATATGGATATTAGAAATATTTCTGTCTCAGGGCTTAACGATAAGCAAAAGAAATATGTAAGCAAACTTATTTTTGGGAAAAAGGAGACGATTACTTTTGATAAACTTAAAAGGGATTACTATAGATTAATGTCCGATAGAGTGTTTCTCAGGCTTTTCCCAACGTTGGTCTATAACTCAAATTACAATAAGTTTGATGTTTTTGTTGATGCTAAGTTAAAACGATCGGTAGATGTTGGTGTTGGGCTTGGGCTCTCGTCCGAAGTGGGTAATTCAGGTTTTCTATCAGCAAATTACTCCTGGCTGACTCGTACATCAAATACCATTTATTCGAATATTTATTTTGGTAAATTCTACAATAGCGCAAGAGCAAGTTTTGTGAAAATATTCTCCACCCGAATACCTTTGTCGCTTTACTCCCAGGTGGTTGCAAATCGTTTCGATTATCATAGTAGCAATCCCATTCCTTTTTTTGAAGATACAAAGCCACCCTATGTTATTCAATCAGAATTATTTGGTACGGTTGGGGTCCGCTTTAGCCATACAAGCGCAGCCAATTATTCCGCAATGATTTCGGTAGGAGAAAAGGCTGACGATTACTATCAGATTGAGAATTATTATTCCTACGACAAACCCGATAGGACGATTTTTAAGTTTATCAAAAGTACGTTGAAGTACCAAAAACAAACGCTGAATAATAAGCAATTTGCTACTCGAGGGAGAAATCAGATTGTTTGTTTTTCGCTTTATTCTGGCGAGGAGATTCATAGCCCTGGAACAACCGCTCCATCAATTCTAAAATCGACTCAGCATCATCTTTTTCCAACTATTTATGTTCACAACGAGAGTTATCACAAATTATTTCGACGTCGATTCTGGGTAGGATTTAGCTTTGACGCATACTGGTCGGGGCAGAGTTTTTTTAACAACTACCATGCAACAATACTGTCGCTAAATCAGTATTGTCCCACATCGCACTCCAATTCATTATTTTTTCAGAATTACAGGAATAGCAGGTATGTTGCTGCCGGACTTATTCCATTGTTTGAGTTAAGCAAAAGTATCCATTTAAGACTTGAGTTATATCTTTATCAGCCGGTTAAAGTGATTGATGCAGATGTAAACAATGAACCAATTTGGGGTGGAGTGCTAAAGAATAGGTGGTTAATTAGTTCCGGATCATTCGTTTATTCATCGCCAATTGGGCCAATCTCTGCAACAGCAGCATACTACCCGTCCAATGGCAGAAATGAACTATACTTTAGCCTATCGTTTGGCTACTCAATTTTCAATCCTAAAGTTTTTGAGAATTAAATTGCGCGACTAGGAGTGTAACAAATTTCTCATTTTCTGAATTAGAACTTCAATTTGGAATGGTTTGCTGATGTAGTCGTCCATGCCAGCCGCTAAGCATTCCTCCCTATCACCTAGAAGAGCATTTGCAGTAATTGCAATTATTGGAGTATGTGAGTTAGTGCTCGATTCAATTTCCCGAATTTTCTTTGTTGTAACATATCCATTCATTATGGGCATTTGGATGTCCATAAGAATTATATCGTACTTACTAGTGCCAAACTTATCGAGAGCTTCCTTACCATTGTTAGCAACCTCAATATTTTTTACAATCTTCTTTAAGCTGAGAATAACAATTTTCTGATTTATAAGGTTGTCCTCTACCAGAAGAACATTTGCGTTGCTAATATCAATGTTTGTTTTTGTTGATACTTTTTCGGTAGCCTGTGTTTGATGATCGGTTTCTGTATGTTCCTTTTTCTCCTCAATTTTTTCTTTAATAGGAGTTTCTTTAAGTTCCGATGGTATTACTTGGATTTTATAGCTGAAGTTGATTGCTGCATCGTCGGAAGTTAACTTGATATTTATTTTACCACCATTACTTTGGACAAGTTTTTTGGTAATATTCAGATCCAACAAATCAATGTATATCTGATTGCTTGCCGAAGAGAGAGTGTTTTCTCCAATTATCGATTGGGTATAACCCTCGTTCTGTGGAAGTAATAAAGGAGTATTGCTTCTTACCTCAAAGAATAAATCCAGCGAGTTGGATGCTTGGCTAACCTTATTTACTTTTATTTCAATACTAATCTTGTTGCTACTCTTATTCTTTATAATATTC
>WBUV01000122.1 GCA_008933525.1 Bacteroidales bacterium
TCCCATTAAACATTACATTGATGGAGTGGGTAATAGAAAATATTGTAAAAAACAGCGTGGATGCTATGAACGGTGTTGGAACGCTTACATTCAATATAATTGACAATACACAGGTTGTATTTATTGATATTGTTGATACTGGCCGAGGTATACCAAAATCGAAATTTAAGGATGTATTCCGACCTGGCTACACCACAAAATCTAGAGGCTGGGGGCTTGGATTAACCCTATCGAAAAGAATTGTGGAGGAGTACCATAATGGTAAAATCTTTATAAAATCATCGGAAATAAATAAGGGAACTGCTTTTAGAATAGTTCTTCCTAAAAAATAACTATGGAACAGGGTCGTAACCATGACCACCCCAAGGATGACAGCGCGATACTCGTTTTATTGTCAACCATAATCCTTTGAAAAAACCATGTTTCTTTAACGCTTCTAAGGAGTAAGAGGAACAAGTAGGTGTGTATCTGCAACTATTAGGAAAGTAAGATGATATAAATATCTGGTAGATTTTTACCAGTAGAATGGGTATATATGCCAAAATTCTAGTAATAAATCGCCATATATCTTTAATATATTTCACCATATATCAAATTATTAAACTACTCTACCTTTAATTTTGTCTTCAACTTGTAGAGTAGTTCGTTTACAGATTTTTCGATAACTGGAGTTTCAACAATATCTTTGGACACAAAGATTAACGCAACATCTACCCTTTTGTTCTCTGGAATAATATCGAAAATGGTATGAACATTTAGCCTGAACGCCTCACGCATCCGCCTACGAATAAGGTTTCGCTTAACGGCTCGCTTAAAACTCCTTTTGGACACAACAAACATCACCTTATAAACGGCTTCATCGGTTGATATGTCGGTTAAACGGTAGGCCATCTTAATAGGATAACAGAATAGAGAACTTCCACCATTAAATAGCGCAGAAATATCCTTTTCGTGGGAGAGTACATTATGTTTCCTAAGAAAAAATCTCATAAAAAAACAGGGGGTTTATTATCCCCTGATATTATTTTGTTTTTTTGGTATATTCCTTCAAGAAAACATCGATTGCGTGGGTCATACTCGGACAGGCTGGCGTAGGTGCCGTTACATCGAGCCTTAAACCAGCATCCTTTACGGCTTTGGCTGTGCTGGCACCAAAAGCACCTATAACAATCTCCTTTTGGTCAAAATTGGGGAAATTATCGTGAAGTGACTTAATTCCGTTTGGACTATAAAAAACTATCATCTCGTAAGGGAAATCATCCCTTAAATCTGATAAATCACTACTAACAGTTTTATAGAAAATTGCCTTAGTGTACTTTATCTTAGCCTTATCAAGCGATTTAGGTATTTCGGGCTTATGAACATCCGATAGGGAAAGTAAATACTTTTCTTCCTTATGCTTCTGCATAATCTCAAGCAAATCGGCAAATGTGTTGTTACCGTAAAAAATTTTTCTTTTCCTATAAACAATATACTTCTGCAGGTAAAGAGCAACAGACTCTGTAATGCAGAAATACTTCATTGTTTCGGGAACAGTAACTCTTACCTCCTCGCAAATTCTAAAGAAATGGTCCACTGCTGTTTTACTCGTAAAAATAACCGCAGTGTGGTCCAAGATGTTAATTTTTTGCTGCCTAAATTCCTTAGAAGAAACACCCTCTACGTGAATAAAGGGTCGGAAATCAATCTTCAAACCATACTTCTGAGCTAACTCCATATAAGGAGATTTCTCGTTCTGTGGCTCGGGTTGCGAAATTACTACTTTTTTGATTTTCAAGGCCCTAAAGTTTTATTTCAATCTCACTCTACATCCTTTGTACCTGCAGGTAAAGTATAATTACAGGTACAATTTCAAGGGCACAAAGGTATAAAATGAAATACAAAAATGAAACACTGTTTTTAAGAAACAATGAAAGTAATCGTATAAATCTGTATATCAATATAATAGCAAGCAACCCAATTGAACCATAAAGTAAATAACCTGACATTGGAGCATTGATATAGAATACAATTAACGATAAAGGGAAAAGAACGAAACCTCCTCCACGAATTGCTATTAAGGTGTCGAAATAAAGTTTTTGTGTAAATGTTTTATCAGGAATAATAAGCTCTATTGACTTATGTAGGATGTAATAATATAGTCGATAAGCAAATAGCGCTCCAAGGATTAATAAAAATAATATTATGTTAGCCCAACCTGTTGTGCTTTGAGCGCCCAATCCACCAATAAAACTAAAGGTTAAAAAGGATAAGGTAATAATGGCAATGGTATCAAGCAATAAAAGTAATCGCCTGGTGGGAACGTTTAGGTCGGCAACAAATTTCTCTACAACATAGGCATAGATTAAACCTTCGAAAAATTTTCCAAGGTATTTTGAGTAGCGGACAAGAATGGTAACGAACGCAACAAGACCAATTAAAAAAGGGATAATAAATAAATCGTTGGTTGGATTTTGTTTTAATTCCTTTGGATGTATCCAGCCCTTGGAATTCTGAATCTCAGTTGATGATTTAAAAACTGTTTTAACTTCAACTACAGGTTTCACAACCTGTTTGTCGATAATGTAACACTCGTCATTTAAAGTATTAAGTGAATTATACTGATATATAAAATTATCGTACAAATAATTATGCGCATTATCTTTTGAGTTATTGGAATAACTTGTAGGTAAATAATTTACCTGCAACAATGATTCCTGCGAAACCGAAGTGCTATCCTGTAATACTGAAGACGAAGTAAGTGCCATAAACCAAAAATTGATACACAAAAGTATCTATTATTTGCTAAAATGCGATAGTAGTATATCGGCTTTCTTTGCACCAATAAGCGAAATTAATTCTTCGCGTGTAGCTTTCTTAATGCCATCTATAGATTTAAAGGTGGAAAAAAGTTGTTCAACTGTTTTAGGACCAATACCGTTAATACCATCCAACGAAGATGAAATTGCCCCTTTGCTCCGCCTTGAGGTGTGATGCTTTACACCAAAGCGATGAGCTTCGTCGCGGGCTTGCTGTATAACTTTTAGCGTTTCTGAACGCTTATCGAGATACAAAGGAACAGAATCACCTGGGAAGTATATTTCCTCTAAGCGTTTGGCAATACCAATTAACTTTACCTTATCGGATAAACCCAATTCTTGAATACTTTCAAACGCAGCGCTAAGCTGTCCTTTGCCGCCATCAATAATAACCAACTGGGGTAACGATTGGTTCTCCTCCAACAATCTTGAGTAACGCCTATGAACAACCTCACGCATGGAGGCGAAATCGTCAGGTCCTTCGACAGTTTTAATATTGAAATGCCTATAATCGCGCTTTGAAGGTTTTGCATTTTTAAAAACTACACAGGCCGCAACAGGGTTAGTTCCCTGAAGGTTGGAGTTATCGAAACACTCAATGTGTACAGGAAGCTCCAAGAGGTGTAGGTCGTCCTTTATTTTTTGAAGTAACCGGTCAACCTTATTCTGGGGATTTTTTAGGTCGTCGCGTTTGACTAGTTCATCAATGTATGCAGCACAATTCCTTAAACTTAAATCCACCAAGTTTCGCTTCTCCCCTCTTTGTGGAGCTAAATAATTGAGATTATCGATAAGAAAATCAGGCATAATATTCACAATAACATTCTTTGAAGTACTTCGCAAACGACTTCTTATTTCTGTTATTGCATAAGATAAAAGTTCCTGCAATTCCTCTTCGAGTTGGTTTTTTAACTCCAAATTGTACGATTGAATTATAACACCAGAACTCACATTGAGGTAATTCACAACATTAATACCGTCTTTCTGCAAAATTGTATAAACCTCAATATCTTTTAATTGCGGGTTAATAATTGTAGTTCTACTTTGAAATCGATGCAAAATATCGATTTTATTCTTGAGCATCTGAGCTCGCTCAAACTGATAGGAATCGGCAAAACGTTTCATTTCCTGATTTAACCATTTAAGTACATCGGAAAGATTTCCTTGCAGGATTTTTTTGATTGCATCGATATTAAGTCGGTAGTCAGACTCTTCCTGTAATCCAATGCAAGGTGCCAAGCAATTACCAATTTGATACTCCAGACAGGGCTTGTACTTTCCCTTTGCAATCATCTGTTGCGATAAATTAAGGCTACAGGTACGTAAAGGAAAAAGGGTTTTTGTTAAATCGAGCAGGGTTTTAACCAACCTGCCCGATGTATAAGGACCGAAATAGATACTTCCATCCTCAATATAATTCCTTGTACTGAAAACGCGGGGGAACGGTTCGTTCTTAATGCAAATCCAGGGATAGGTTTTATCGTCCTTTAAAAGAATATTGTACTTGGGCTGATGTTTCTTAATAAGAACATTTTCTAGTAAAAGAGCATCTGATTCAGAATCGACAACAACAAACTTAATTGATGCAATTTTACGCACCAGCGTTCGCAACTTGTTGTTGGTTTGATTCGTTTTGCTGAAGTAAGACGAAACCCGTTTCTTTAAACTCTTGGCTTTACCAATATAAAGCAAACCACCCTCGGTGTCGTAAAACTGATAGACCCCAGGTAATTCTGGCATAACCCTTACCGACTCCTGAACGGATTCCGTAATCATAAATATCAACCGTTTGTAAAGGTAAACACTAATTAAAATTTAAATATCAACTAAATAAAAAGTTCAGTATAGTTAAATTTATCCACGTCAAACAATCCTGCTGGAGTTATTTTTAGATGTGGAATTACCGATAACGACATAAATGACATCGTCATAAATGGTGCTTTAAGTTTGCATCCATCGGAAATTACTTTGGAGTTTATTTTCTCGTAAGCAGATGCGGCAACATCGGCTGTAGAATCTGTCATTAAACCGTAAACAGGAAGTGGAAGACCGTGTAGTTGTTCTCCATCAAAATAGCAAACTCCACCTCTATTCATAATAATGAATTCCAAGCATTTTTCAATGGATGCATTATCGCAACCAACGGAAATAATATGATGACTATCGTGTGCTATGCTTGCAGCAATGGCACCTTTCTTCATTCCAAAACCCTTAATCAAACCAACAGATAGTTCGTTCTCCTTGTATCTACTTAACACAGCTATCTTCAAAACATCTTCTTTAAGATTGCAACTTAAAGTTTCAGCTTCGTTATTTACAACTACCGTATTAGTAATCAGCTCATCATTTATAACCACAATTGCCTTTACTTTGCTTGAAGCCACCTTTAAATTCAAATTTGAAGGGTTGAAACTGGTTGGAAAAACATAATTCAATGCTGAATACGATTTATGAACTTTTTCTTCTGTCTCTAAAACATCTAAACCATTAATAAATGTACTCTGAATATTGAGGTTTTGAAGATTATCAACCACCAAAAAATCGGCAGAATCGCCCTCTTGCAACAACCCTACATTTAACTTATAATGATTAACTGGGTTAACAGATGAAACCTGCAACACATCAAAAACATCATAGCCCAACGCTAGAGATTGCTTTACCTTTAGGTTAATGTGACCATGAAGCAACTCATCGGGATGACAATCGTCGGTACAGAACATTAAGTGCTTGCAATATTCCTTAATTAGCGGATGTAGAGCCCCGAAATTCTTGGCCGCACTACCATCTCGAATAAGAATTTTCATTCCCAACTTTATTTTCTCCAAGGCCTCCTCGAGTGTGAAACATTCATGGTCAGTTGTAATTCCCGCAGAAACATAGGATTTAAGTGCATCGCCACTCAACCCTGGCACATGGCCATCCACGGGTTTAATTACTGAGTGCGCCTTACCAATAATCTGCATAACGCTCTCCGATTTATATATCACACCGGGGAAATTCATCATTTCAGCAAGGAAATGAATGTCGTCTCGCTTCATTAAACCCTCAATAATCACTGGGGTGAAAGGTTGAAAACACTCATCGAAAGGAGACGCAGGAACGCACGAAGGTGCCCCAAAATAAAACTTCAAATCTGAACCCTTTGCATCGTTTATCATAAACTCTACCCCCTTCACACCTGCAACATTGGCTATCTCATGAGGGTCGGTCACAACAGCAACGGTGCCTTGTTTCACTGCTGCCTTTGCAAAATTAGACGGGGTAAGCATAGAACTTTCTATATGAACATGCGAATCGATAAAGCCTGGCAGGATTACTGGATGCTTTATGCTCGAATCCTTGTCTATTTTAACTATTTTTCCATCCTGAATCCTCAGAGTTGCGCCAAAAGACTCTCTCTTAATTGGGTCAAAAACAAGCCCGGCAATAGTAAAACTTTTACACATAATCGAAATGTTTTGAATAAATAATAAATTATATTACAATACAATAACCAAAATCACCTACACTAATAAAGAAAATGTTCCACGTGGAACATTTATGTAAAAAATTCTAAAAACCGCAATGTTCCACGTGGAACATTTAAAGTATTTATTTAGCTATCTGCCAAAATAAACTAGTAAAACATTAATATCGCTAGGAGAAATGCCAGGTATACGTTTTGCCTCTCCTATTGATTGAGGCTTATGTTTAGTTAACTTTTGACGGGCTTCCGTGCTTAATGATTCTAATGTAGTAAAATTAAAATTTAATGGTATTGGTACATGCTCAAGTCGTGATATTTTATCTGCAATAAGTTTCTCCTTGTCAATATAACCCTGATATTTGATTTTTATCTCAACCGCCTCCAATATTTCAGGAGATAATTCTTGCTCATCTGTACTTAAAATATTGAGTTTTTCTTGGATATCCTTTAAACTAATCTCTGGTCTGATGATAACATCAAAAAGTTTCTTCTTTTGGTTTAACGGAGAACTATTATTTGCTTCTAAATACTGATTAACAAAACCTGGTTCAATTGAAGTCTCCTGAATATATTGGTAAAGTTTATTAATAATTTCGTACTTTTGAGTAAAACTATCATATTCATCCTTGCCAACCATTCCCAACTTATACCCAAAAGGTATTAATCTTTCATCAGCATTATCTTGACGAATCAATATTCGAAATTCTGCACGACTCGTAAATACACGGTAAGGCTCATCTACGCCTTTGGTAATTAAATCATCAATCATCACACCAATATAAGCCTGGTCGCGATTTAAAACGAATGGCTCCTGATTGGTTATAGTAAGGTGAGCATTAATTCCTGCAACCAAACCTTGCCCTGCTGCCTCCTCGTAACCTGTGGTACCATTAATCTGCCCAGCAAAGAACAATTTGTTAATCAACTTCGATTCTAATGTATGCTTTAACTGAGTAGGTGGGAAATAATCATACTCTATAGCGTACCCTGGACGAAGAATATTTACATTTTCAAAGCCAGGAATTAATCGCAATGCCTTAAACTGAACATCCCAAGGTAGAGATGAGCTAAAACCATTAAGATACATCTCATAGGTAAACACTCCTTCGGGTTCTAAAAATAACTGATGCGATTCCTTGCTGGAAAAAGTATTCACTTTATCTTCAATGCTGGGGCAATACCTTGGACCAATTCCTTTAATGCGACCAGAAAAAAGTGGAGAATCATCAAATCCTTCTTTTAAAACCTCATGAACCTTTTTGTCGGTATGAACTATATAGCAATGCTTAATTGGTAAATCTGTTTTTACATTTGGGTCGAACGAGAACTTTCCAAGCGATTCACTCTCTTGAATAATCATCTTGGAATAATCAACAGTTCGTCCATCGATACGAACGGGTGTTCCTGTTTTCATCCTGCCTGACTCAATTCCTAAGTCTTTTAAACGCTCAGTAAGTCCAACCGAATTGCTCTCCCCTATTCTACCTCCTGTAACATTTGTTCGCCCAATATGAATAAGTCCGTTTAAAAAAGTTCCGTTTGTTAGAATTACAGATTTGCAAGAAAATGTTATTCCATTTCTAGTTATAACACCATTTACAGAATTAGAATCCTTATCGATTAAAACATCTATAACATCATCTTGCCACAACGAAAGATTTGGAATTGATTCCAAAAATTTTCTCCATTCAATTGTAAACAAAAATCTATCGCACTGAGCTCGGGGACTCCACATTGCAGGTCCCTTAGATTGATTTAACATTCTAAAGTGAATAGTTGTGAGGTCGGTTACCTTTCCTGTGTATCCACCAAGCGCATCAATCTCTCGAACAATTTGTCCTTTTCCAATTCCACCAATGGCTGGGTTACAGCTCATTTGCGCGAGTTTGGTTAAGTCCATAGAAATTAAAAGGGTTTTAGAACCCATATTTGCTGCCGCTGCTGCTGCCTCACAC